>JBAPZS010000476.1:0-2966 GCA_049285355.1 Candidatus Cybelea sp.
GGGACGTGCTTCGCATTCACCGGTAATGGATTGACGCCTGGCGACGGTAGCAACACTGGCTCCTGCTCCAATTTCGAAAGCCCCCACCATTGTTATGTCGCGGGTACGGGCGGCGTCGTTGACGACATGGACGCTCTCGATAACCTCTGCTCGGCCGCAGATTCTGGCGGGCACTTGCAAGGCATCGCTGCCGAGGAAATCGTATACCTCAAGGGGACCCCCGAACCGTCTCCCTCCCCATCCCCCGCTAACACTCAGACCATCGTTTACATGATTAACACGATGAGTCACCTCGTCAACTATACGAGCGGCGGTTGCGAAAACACGGTAGCGATTGACATCGAGTCCTCGGGCGGCAGCTTTCCGGGTCTCTCCGGCTACTTGCCCGGCTCCGTCGCAGCCGGCGTACCGATCCGTGAAGAGGCCACGGCGCTGCGCTTTCTCGTGCCTGATCCTAAAACGTTGGTTCCTGACCGAATGCAACCGTTTTACTTTACGATCGGCGGTTCGGCGAACTCTAACTGCAGTGTTACTCCCGGTTGCGAGATTCCATACTTTTTCGAGGAGACGATGGTGCCGCAAGGCCCCGAAGTGACGGTCAACGCGTTTACGTACGGCGGCGCGTCGAGCCCAGGCGACGGCTGCCCTACCCCAGGCACTGCAGACTCCGGTGGCGCGGTCGACCTTAAGGTGGACTGCATTAGCGGCGACAACGCTGGTGCGGCGGTCTTCAAACAACAATACCTGCATCTCTACATCAACGGACTTGACTACGGCCCGGCGGCCGTGCTGCTCAATACAGCAAGCGCGACTAGCGTCATCATATCAAGCTCGTGGTTTGGTTGCTCGGGTTGCGACCCGCTCTCGGACTATAACCGCAAGGTCGCACTATCTGGTGGCGAACTGCAATCTGTGCAATACGGCAGCGGGAGCATCGCGCTGCCTCTGTGCAATTCTACGACGTACTGCAATGGCGACAACACCGTCCCGGGCAACACCGCCACTTTCAATCCATCTTCCCCTAGCAGCATAGGTCCGCACTCCGGGCTCATTCTGCTCAAGTCAAGATCGGTGGCTATGTCCTCTAACGGGTTTAGCTTTAAGAGTGCAACGCCGCCTAACTTCCAGGTGGTAGTCGCTTGCGGCCTGAGGCTGCGATCGTTGACAGAGCGCCCGAGGCCGCTTCCGGTACACACCCCAGTCTGCGAACGGAAGCCGAGCCTGGCTGGGCCGAGCTGGGCGCTTGATAAGCTCATCGCCTTAGAGGCGTCGGCCAAGTGAGCTTTCAGATCCGGATTGCGTTAGCTGCTACGGTATGCGAGGCTATGCTTTGAAAATTTTCGAGGTAATATAAATGATTGGACGCTTCCCTGGCGGTTTTACGATCGCCTTGGCCGCTGCAATACTGACAGGGTGCGGCGGAGCGCAGCCACCCATCGGCGCGCCGTTTGCGATATCGCAAAGCCGCGCCAGCAACGGCTATAATAGCCTCTACAGCTTTGGCACGACCTCTCTTGGCACCGTATTTGACGGCCAGGAGCCCAAAGCGGGCTTGATCGACGTGAACGGCACGCTGTACGGCACGACGTCTGCCGGCGGCACGTACGATGACGGAACCGTCTTCAGCATGAGCACAACCGGCGCCGAGAAGGTGCTGTACAGTTTTCAGGGCACCGGTACCAAAGACGGCGCGAATCCGAGCGCGAGCCTACTGGCTGTGAATGGTCTTCTCTACGGAACGACCGAATATGGCGGCTACAGCTTCGGCGCGCAGTGCAACGCCGGAACGGTCTTTAGAATCTCTGCGCTCGGCGCCGAGAAAGTGCTCTATCGATTCTACGGGTACTATTGCTACAGTCACGTCTACAATGATGGAGCGAACCCCGTTGCGAGCTTGATCGACGTGAAAGGTAAACTCTATGGTACGACCGTGACCGGTGGTTTTAACGAGCTTTGGGGAACGGTCTTCAGGGTCAGCACAAGCGGCAGAGAGAAGGTGCTGTATTCTTTTGAGGGCTACGGCCTAAGCGACGGCGCGAATCCTACTGCCAGCTTGTTGAACGTGAAGGGCACCTTGTATGGGACGACAGAGTATGGCGGAGAGGGGTTGAGCAGCGTTGGCTACGGAACGGCGTTCACGATCAGTACAACCGGCACCGAACACGTGCTGCAGAAGTTCGCTCCTGGTCCTGACGGGGATTACCCCGAGGCCGGCTTGATCAACGTCAACGGCACATTGTATGGGACGGCCGCAGGCGGCGGCGCTTATGGCAGCGGCTTCGGGGATGGGACGGCCTTCAGCATCACGACGAGTGGCCACGTGACGGCCCTACACAGCTTTGGCTCCGGCTCGGATGGAATCAACCCTTGGGCTCCGCTGCTCGACGTGCGGGGCACGCTTTACGGCACGACATCTGCCGGAGGCGCGTACGGCAAGGGCACCGTCTTCAAGATGAGCCTTAGCGGAAAGGAGAAGGTGCTCCATAGTTTTGGCTACGGTGCTGATGGCGCGACGCCACTTGCGGGATTGGTCAACGTACATGGTACGCTGTATGGTACGACATCGGCGGGCGGCACATACGGCAAGGGGACCGTCTTTTCGCTGAAGCCGTAGCTGCATCGCGCATGGAGCATGCATGGCGTCATCGCGGCAAAAAGCGTTACGCCATATAGCGTTTTTGACGTGCAGCGCATTTTGCAAACACGCGTTGCAAAATGCACGACGGGCAACGCGTTTTAGCGAGGCTTGAAAAGTCCTTATTTTACAGGCTTTTCTGCGAGGCCGGCGGCTGAGGCGATCGGCTGAGGGGGGCCTCGTTTTGACCCCTTAACCTTATGCCCGTTATGCAGCGGTGCGGGATAGGAGCCAAGGCACTTGTAAATGCCGCCCCCTCCCCCGGCCGCCGATCGGCGTGGCCTCTAAGCCGCTAATCCCCAGACGCTGCGATCCAAGCCGCTAAACTGCG
>JBAPZS010000477.1:0-4867 GCA_049285355.1 Candidatus Cybelea sp.
GTATTACTGCCGCAGGCGGCCGACCGTCACGCTCGCGGCGCGCAAACGCGGGAGGTTCTTGCGGGAAGTCTGATCACGCTTGCCACGGTCGCGCTTTCCGGAATCTTGATCTTCCGCTTCTTCGGGCTCGGCGTGCTGCACGCGCTCGTCGGCAACGCCTTCGATGCGGCGGCTCCGCTGCTGGTGAGGTACGGCGTCGCGATGGTGCTGCTCGCGCTCACCAACGCGCTCACCTTTTACGGCATCGCGACGCATCGCCTCGCCTTTACCGTGCCGCTCTTCGTTTGCACGTTGGGCACGCTGACGGCAATCATTGCCTTCCATCCGACGCTCTCGTCCGTCGTCGAGATCATGGTGCTCGGCAACTTCGCGGCCGCCATCGCCGTTGCGGTTTCGCTGCTCTTTCAGCGGCGTTCAAGCGGCCGGCGATCGACGGTGTGAAGCGCGTCCTCTTGGTCGGCGGCTCCGGACAGTTGGGGACGGCCATCGCGCGGCGCTGGCTGGATTGCGCAATCGTCGCACCCTCCCACGACGAGCTGGCGATCGAGCGCAGCGAGCAGCTGGCGCGGGAGATGGACCGGATCGCGCCGGACGTGCTGGTAAACGCGGCGGCGTTTCACGACGTCGATCGCTGCGAACGACAGCCCAACGAAGCCTTCGAGATCAACGCGCACGCGGTAGGGCGGGCCGCGCGGCTTTCCGCGCAGCGCGACACGCTCTTCGTTACGCTGAGTACCGACTACGTCTTCGACGGCGCAAAGGGCGAGCCGTATACGGAGATCGATCGGCCTAATCCGCTCTCGGTCTATGGCGCGTCGAAACTGGAGGGTGAAAATCTCACGCAATCCTCGGGCGCTCGCACTTTCGTCGTGCGGACGTGCGGCGTCTACGGGCCGTCGCGCTCGGTCGCGCAGCGCCGGCCGTTCATCGACCGGATCTTGGCGCAGCGCGGGACGGAAGAGCCCGTCCCCGTCGTTGCCGACGTGATCGCGTCGCCCACGTTTGCCGGCGATCTCGCCGATGCGTTGCGCGCGTTGATCGAGAGCGATGGCTACGGACTCTACCACGCCGCCGGCGCCGGCGCCGTCAGCTGGTATGACTTCGCCTGCGAAGCGAAGCGGCAAGCTCGCGTCGATCTCCGCATCGAGCCTATCGCCGCGGCGCAGTGGAAGGCGATCGCTATTCGTCCGCGGTTCTCCGCGCTCGAAAACGCAAAGCTGGGCGAGCTTGGGATCGCACTGCCGCCGTGGCGCGACGGAATTGCCGCGTATTTAGGGGTAAGATAGAGCGCCATGGAACTCCGAATCGACCGGGCCGGCGTCGACCGTTGCCGGCAGCTCGCCGCCGCCATCGTCGCACCGGTCGAGACCTTCATCGCGGGTCACTCCACCGTTGCGGTCGAGCGGGCGGTGCTGCGGCTGCTCGGCGTCGACGGCGTTACCTTAGAAGAGGTTCCGCTGCCTAACGCGGTGCTCGACGCGCTCGCCCCGGGGGAGCGCGCTGCGGGCGTAGGCCTCGCTTTCGGTAAAGCGCTGGCGGAGACGGGACTCGAGCCCGCGGTGCTGGCCGCCGAGATTGCGGCCGGACGCTACGCATTCGAGCAGTTCGCCGAGACGCCGGTCGAGGCTGCCCGCGGCGCTTTGCATCCGTTCGTCGAGGGCGCACTCGGAAGAATTTCGGCAAAGCGCGAGGAGCGTTCCATCCGGCTAGCCGAGTTTCCGCAGCTGCCGCCCCCGCTGCTCTACGTGATCGTCGCGAGCGGCAACATCTATGAAGATCGCGTCGCGGCCGTGGCCGCGGCGCAAGCCGGTGCGCAGGTCATTGCGGTAATTCGCTCGACCGGTCAATCGTTGCTCGACTTCGTGCCGTTCGGCCCGACGACCGAAGGTTTCGGCGGCACCTACGCGACTCAGGCCAACTTTGCGATCATGCGCGCGGCGCTCGATGAGGTCAGCGAACGGCTCGGCCGTTACGTGATGTTGACGAACTATGCCAGCGGTCTGTGCATGCCGGAGATCGCGGTGATGGCGGCATTCGAACGTCTCGACATGCTCCTCAACGATTCGATGTACGGCATTCTCTTCCGCGATATCAACATGAAGCGGACGTTCGTCGATCAGCATTTCAGCCGCATGCTCAACGCTCGCTCGGGAATCATCATCAACACGGGCGAGGACAACTATCTGACGACGGCCGATGCCGTCGATCAGGCGCCGGCGGTACTCGCCTCGCAGTTCATCAACGAGGAGTTTGCCCATCGTGCCGGGCTGCCGGACGATCAGATCGGATTGGGTGACGCGTACGAGATCGATCCCGACCGGGAGGATAGCTTCCTCTACCAGATCGCGCAAGCGCAGCTTGCGCGCGAGATCTTTCCGAACGCGCCGTTGAAATATATGCCGCCGACCAAACACATGACCGGCGATATCTTCAAAGGTCACCTCATCGATGCGATGTTCAACCTGACCTCGGTGATGACCGGTCAGCAGATTCACCTGTGCGGCATGCCGACCGAAGCGATTCACACGCCGTTCTTGGGCGACCGCGCGCTTTCGCTCGAGAATGCCCGCTATATCATGAGCGCGGCGAGGCATTTCGGCGACGAAATTGCGCTGCGCCCCGGCGGCGTCGTCGAACGGCGTGCGCACGACGTGCTTGCCTCGTGTGAAGCCTTACTCGAACGAGTTGCCGCGATGGGGCTGATGCACGCGATCGAGGCGGCGATCTTCGCCGACGTTTCGCGCTCGCCCGAGGGTGGCCGCGGCTTTGACGGCGTCTTCGAGCGCGCCGCTAATTATTGGAATCCGTTCGAGATGGCCGGCGTTAAGGCAGGCTCCCAAGCATGACGTCGCTCCTGCGCCCTTACGGCGATACGATGGACGACGGCAAGGTCCAGCTCTCGTTCACGCTGCCCGTCGAGTGGAGCGAGGCCGCCGACGAAGCCGCGCGTCAGCTGGCGGCAAAGATGGGCTTCGACGACGTGCAGGTCGCCGACGGCCGTCCGATCGCCGCGGGCTTCTCCTTTTTCGTGCTCTATGCGACCACCAAGCAAGGCATCGACGTTGATTCGATCGCCGCGGGGTCGACGACCGCGCATGCGATGACTATGGAGGAGATCGACGCTTTCGTGCTCGACCGGATCGGACGCAAGATTCGCATCGCCGGAGCCTGCATCGGTACCGACGCGCACACCGTCGGCATCGACGCCATCCTTAACATGAAGGGATACAAGGGCGATTACGGGCTGGAACGCTATCACGCATTCGAAACGCATAATCTCGGCAGTCAAGTTGCCGTCGAAGAGCTCGCGCGCTTCTCAAAGGAGAACCGTATCGACGCGCTGCTCGCCTCGCAGGCCGTTACTCAGAAAGGCAGCGATATAACGAACTTCACCGCGCTGAGCGAATTGCTCGAAGCCGAAAACCTTCGCGACAACGTCGTGCTGATCTGCGGCGGCCCGCGCGTTACCAATCGCTTGGCGGGCGAACTGGGCTACGACGCGGGGTTCGGTCGCGGCACGCTTCCCAGCCAAGTTGCCGCCTTTATCGCCGTCACGCTCGCCGAGCGGTTCCAAGCGGGCAGGCCGCACTGGTGAGCCGGACCGCGCTGATCACCGGCATCACCGGCCAGGATGGCTCCTACCTTGCCGAGCTTCTGCTCGAGAAAGGATACCGCGTCGTCGGCATGACTCGGCGCACCAGCACGGAGGTGCACGAGCGCATCGAGCACATCGTCGACGAGATCGAGATCGTCTCGGGCGATCTGCTCGACCAAAGCTCCATCACCTCGGTCGTTAGCGAGATCCGTCCGAACGAGATCTACAATCTTGCGGCGCAGTCTTTCGTTCCGGCATCGTGGACTCAGCCGGTACTCACGGGAGAATTCACGGCGCTGGGCGTGACGCGCGTACTCGAAGCGATCCGCCAAGTCGATCCCGCGATCCGACTCTATCAAGCCTCGAGCTCGGAGATGTTCGGCAAGGCTGCCGAGACGCCGCAGCGCGAGGCGACCCCGTTTTATCCGCGGAGCCCCTACGGCGTCGCGAAAGTATACGGCCATTGGATCACCGTGAACTATCGCGAATCGTACGATCTCTTTGCGTGCAGCGGAATCTGTTTCAATCACGAGTCGCCTCGCCGAGGCAAGGAGTTCGTAACCCGTAAGATCTCCGACGGCGTGGCGCGGATCAAGCACGGCCTGCGCAAGGAACTGCGCCTCGGCAACCTCGATGCCCATCGCGATTGGGGCTACGCCGGCGATTTCGTGCGCGCGATGTGGCTGATGCTGCAGCAGCCGCACCCGGATGACTACGTCATCGCCACCGGTCACACGCACAGCGTTCGCGATTTCGTGCGCGTGGCGTTCGAAGCCGCCGGACTCGGTTCTTTCGAGCCCTACGTCGTCATCGATCCGCGGTTCGTTCGGCCGGCCGAGGTCGACATGCTCATCGGCGATGCGAGCAAAGCGCGCCGCGAGCTCGGTTGGGAGCCCGGCGTTGGGTTCGAGCAGCTCGTCGCGATGATGGTCGAGGCCGACATCGATCGCCTCTCCGCGCGCGCCCGCGCCTAGCGGGATCGGTCATGCGGGCAATGGTTACGGGAGCCGGCGGCTTCATCGGGCGTTACGTCGTGGAAGCGTTGCGCGCAGAGCGAAGCGACGTTCTTGCGTGCGGCGGTCCGCACGACGAGGGCCCCGATCTCTTTCCGATCGATTTAGCCGATGCAAGCTCCCTGCAAGCAGCCTTGGCGGCCGCGCGCCCGAGCGTCGTCTTTCACCTCGCGGCGCAGACCTTTGTTCCTCGCTCGTTGCAATCGCCGCTCGAAACGCTTGAAATCAACGCGCTCGGTACCGCGCGTCTCGCCGAAGC
>JBAPZS010000478.1:0-3889 GCA_049285355.1 Candidatus Cybelea sp.
TCAAATGCATCCCGCGCCATTGTAAGAGGAGCACCTGTATGAAGACAATCTCACCTAGACACTACGCCCTCAGCGTTTGCGTAACCGCTGCGACGCTTGCGGGCTGCGGCGGAGCGATTCAGCTCCCAAATATTGTTGCGCAGTCGTCGAGTTCCGCGACGCGCCAACGCGTGGGCCCTAACTCTTCCGGCACTGAGGTCCTTTACGGGACAGCCAGAGTCCGATCGGGGCGATGCCGGCGAAGCGCTGGATCTTTTACTCATTTTTCTGCACACGGGAAAGCAACAGGACCATATCCTGGAACCTTTACCGCCAAGGGGCGCTGGGCAGAGGACTGTTTTTCAAAGTTCTGCGGTTGGAGCCTCGACGAAAAGTTCACCATAAGGTCAGGGACATCTAAGGTCTTTGGAACGATTAAAGGCTCTGGGGGTGAAGGCTGGTTTCCTTCGTGCACGGTGTTCGGCCCCGAACCCTACTACTACGTGCAGTACACGAGCAATCATGGGAGTGGGACCGTGAGCATTCAAAGCATTGAGCAGGGTGCTTTCGACGAGTCGCTCGACGGGCTGTAAAAGCTGGTAACGGCACCGCGCCGGGCTAATCGCGTACAAGACCTCGCCGCGTGCGCCGCGGTACCCTTGAGCAATGAAACGTTCGACCCTCTTGGGAAGCGTGGCCGCGCTCTCCATCGTGGCCGCCGCGTCCGCCAACGCACGCGCATCGGTACCCGAAACGGACGTTCCGCTTGCGCCTCTAGCTCCGCCCGCCGGCGGCGTGCCGGTAGCGTTCCTGCTCTCTAACGGCGCCGTAATGATCGACTTCGCCGGCCCCTGGGAGGTGTTTCACGACGCACACGTGACCGGCCGCTCGCAGCCGGCCTTCAACTTATACACGGTCGCCGAAACGGCGAAGCCGGTTGTTGTAAGCGGCGGAATGACGATCGTGCCGAACTTTGCGCTTGCGACCGCGCCCGCACCCAAGGTCGTCGTCGTTCCCGCGCAGTCGGATCCGACGCCCGCCGTCAAGGCATGGCTCGTTAAGATGGCCCGGGAAGCCGATCTCGTCATGTCCGTCTGCACCGGCGCGCTCGTTTTGGCGCAGGCGGGTCTGCTCGAGGGCCGGCCCGCGACGACGCATCACAGCGCATTTGGAACGTTTGCGATGAACTACCCGAACGTTGCGCTCAAACGCGGTGTCCGATTCGTCGACGACGGGCGCATCGCAACCTCGGCCGGCCTCTCGGCCGGAATCGATCTCGCGCTTCACGTCGTCGCGCGGTATTATGGAAAAGATGCGGCGCTTCAGACGGCGTACGACATGGAGTACCAGAGCGTGAGTTGGCTCTCGGCAAGCAATCCGGCCTACCGCAAACCGCCGATTGCGCGTGCCGGTTATTCGAACTGCGCGGTCTGCTGGATGGAGGTCGATCCAAAAACTTCGCCGATGGTCGTCTATAAGGAAAAGAAGTACTACTTCTGCATGACCGCCCACGAGCGCATCTTCACCTCCGATCCGCTCCGCTTCGTGAATGCGTAGTTTTCCGCCCGGGTACTACACCGGCGAGACAACGTCGTGGTGCACGTCGGACGCGCTGCTCACGGAGGTGCGACACGCGGTTGGGAAGTCCGTCGCCGAGCATCAGCACGAAGCGCCGTATTTCAGCCTCCTTCTCGAGGGAGCGTACGAGGAGCGTGGCGACGGCTTCGACCTTCGCTACGAGCCGTACACCCTGGTCTTCCACGCAGCCGGCACGACGCATGAAGACCGCATGCTCGGGCCGAGCCGTTTCTTCGCCGTCGATCTGCTCCCGAAATGGGAGATGGTCATCGCCGAGCTCGGCGGCGAGCGCGCGCACGTCTTCGAACTGGCCGGCGGGGATCCGATCTGGCTCGTGCTGCGCCTCTACCGCGAGTTCCTCGCACGCGCGAACGCCGGCGACGCAGCAGTCGAAGCGCTTGTCTACGAACTCTGTGCGCACGTCGCCCAGCGCGCCGGCGACGAATCGCGCGAACCCGCGTGGCTCGCGATCGCCGACGGCGCGGTACACGAGCGCTTCGATCAGCCGCTCGACTTGATTTCGCTGGCATCGGGCATCGGCGTGCACCCGACCCACCTGTGCCGAACCTTCCGGCGGTTTCGCGGGCACACGATCTCCGATGCGATGATGGGAGCGCGCGTGCAGTACGTAGCGCGCAGGCTTAGCGAATCAGACGCGCCGCTGGCAGAGATCGCCGCCGACGCGGGCTTCACCGATCAAAGCCACATGACGCACATCTTTAAACGCGTTGCGGGCTGCCCTCCCGGCGACCACCGCCGCCGCGAACGCGTGTCCTAAGCCCGCGTCATGCTAGCGGCTTTCTCAACTTGACGAGACGCTCGGTCTCGACGAAGCCGCAGCGTTCGTGCGCGGCTAGCGATCCGGCGTTATGGATCTCGGTATCTGAAGCCAACTCCGTGAATCCCTGATCCCGCGCCCACGCCTCGGCGCAGTCCATCAGCGCCCGCCCGACGCCGCACGTGCGCGCCGTAGGCTCGACGTACCAACCCTCGACGTGGGGGATCGGCGCCGAGTTTACCGAGATCCTGAAGACGACGCACGATTCGTCGGGTAATCTAGCCCAGCCCGATCGGTAAAGTCCAACGGCGTTAGATCGGCTTTTCGCAGGTTGCATGCCGAGCAAACCCAAACCAGGTTTTCTCTCCGCGGCCGTCCGCCATGTGACACGGGAACGATATGATCAAGATGATAGCCAGTTGAAATGGTTTGCTCGCAATACGGACAGCGCTCCGTCCAGCGCCGCTACATGCAACTCGAAGGACTGAGCACCGTCAGTGATTATCAGACCGCCAGGTTGTCCGCCGTGATCAGCGGGTGACAGACGGCCTCGCCGAGCCGCGGCTAATATAATACCTTTAATCAACAACTCGCCGGAGGGAAGATGCAGATATCGAGCGCTATTGCGCAGCTGCGGACGATGGACCTCGAAGAGTCAATACGCTTTTACACAACAAAAGTGGGATTGACGCTTGAGTTTCAGTACGAGGACTTCTACGCGGGTATTCGGGCCGGGAACCAGCTCTTTCACCTGAAACTTGTGGACCAAAAGGACCCTTCGATCGATTTTGTGGACAAGGGCGAGCACTTCCACCTCTACTTAGAAACGGACGACGCGGTAGGCGCGGCAGAAGCATTGAAGAGAAATAGCGTTCGCTTTGTTAAAGATGTGCATGAAACCGCCTGGGGGACAAGAGAGTTCGTCATCAACGACGATCAAGGGCATACCTTGTATTTCGGCGAGCGTCGATGATTGCTCAGACGCGGCGCAAGGCCGAATGACGAATGGCAGCTACAGGTCCGCAACACACAACTCGAAGGACTTAGCCCCCAACGATAATCAGATCGCCAGTCCGTCCGCGCTTATGGTCAGCGCAAAGCCGCGAAGGTTCCAACGTGTCATGTACTTTGCTCCCCTGCTCGGTCTAAGCCACGGCGCTTAGAAGTGCTCGCTCGTCGCGCCGCTTCGTTCGGAAGCTGCATGCTTTATGGTTTCAGCGAGAATACCGTGCCCTGACCATGCGCGTCGCCTGACGTCGTCGTTCCGTAGAGCGTGCCCTTTACGTCGACCAGAGCCGCATTGGGGTCCGCGCCATCGTCTCCGTTACCGAAGCTGTGCAGCACTTTTTCCGTGCCGCCCGGCGTGATGCTAAAGACCGTTCCCCCTTTATACGCACCGCCGGCTGTTGTCGTGCCGTAGAGCTTGCCCCTTATAGACGAAAAGTGCGCTCGCCGGGTGCGCGCCGTCGCCGGAGCTGCTCACGCCAAAGCTATAGATGACGTTCTCCTGGCCCGCTGCCGTGATACTAAAAACCGTTCCGGTGTTATTGGGGC
>JBAPZS010000479.1:0-7404 GCA_049285355.1 Candidatus Cybelea sp.
TCTCAAGGCGATCGCGGACCCTTACCGCCTGACGATGCTAGCGACTCTGGCCTCGGCCGAGGATGAAGTCTGCGTCTGTGACTTTACCGATGCTCTGCCCTTGAATCAGCCGACCGTCTCCCATCACTTGCGCATCCTGCGCGAGGCCGGTTTGGTAACGGCCGATCGACGCGGTACCTGGGTGTACTACCAACTCGCGACGGATGCACGTGCTCGACTGAACCATGCCCTTGCCCTCGTTTTCCAGAAAAAGGTACATGCGTGAAGACCCACCTGAATCTTGCCACGACCGACCTCGCCAAGAGCGTGCAGTTCTACTCAACGCTGCTTGACTCGAAGCCCGCGAAGATACTAAACGACTACGCGCTGTTCATCACCGAGCAGCCAGGGCTAGAGCTTGCGCTTGATTTAAGGAGCTCCGTCTCGCCCGCGAGCGATGCCCACTACGGCATCTGCGTTGATTCGAGCGAGGAGGTAGAGCGCGCGATAGCTCGGCTCCAACGCCTGGGGCTTGCCTCGTCTATCGAACGCGAAGAGACGTGCTGCTACGCAAACCAAACGAAAGTGTGGGCCATCGATCCGGCCGGGCGGCGTTGGGAAATCTACACGGTGCATGCGGATGTGCAAGACCGTGACGATGCCGCCACGACGTGCTGCACGAGCTGCGATGACACTGCTCCGGCGTAGCGCTGCCGAAACGCTCGGCACCGCTTTTCTCTTGGCGGGCGTCGTCGGCTCCGGCATAATGGCGGAACGTCTAAGCGGCGGCAATCATGCGATCGCACTGCTCGCCAACACTCTCGCGACGGGTGGCGTTCTCATGTGCCTGATTGCGGCGCTTGGACCGATCTCAGGTGCGCACTTAAACCCAGCCGTCTCGTTTGCCGACGCACTTCGCGGCGGCTTACCATGGCGCGAGGTCCCGGCGTACGTTCTAGCGCAGCTATCCGGCGCAATGATCGGCGTAGCCGCGGCAAACGCGATGTTTGGGCTTCCACTGTTCTTTGTCTCGCACCACGTACGCACCGGACCTGCGCAGTGGCTGGCCGAATTCATTGCGACGTTTGGGTTGCTGCTTATCGTTTGGGGATGTGTGCGCTCTCGCTCGCTTTTCATTCCCTTTGCCGTCGCCGCGTATATCGTCGCCGCGTATTGGTTTACCGCGTCTACATCGTTCGCGAATCCTGCCGTGACCATAGCTCGTTCGTTTTCTGATACCTTCGCCGGTATACGCCCGCAGGACGCTCCCGGATTCATCCTCGCGCAAATCTTGGGTGCGGCTTGCGCCACGCTGGTGTTCGGGTGGCTCGCGCCGACCGACCCGCATGGCGCCGATCCCGTGTTACTTCCACATCAATGAAGCGCGACGTGCTGTTCGTGTGTGTGGGTAATACGGCGCGCAGTCAGATGGCGGAAGCATTCCTCAATAACAGCTGCCCCAACGAGTTCGCAGCCGAAAGCGCTGGCCTCGAGCCCGGCACGCTGAATCCTCTGGCGGTTGCCGCCATGCGCGAAGCCGGCATCGACATATCTGGCAATCAAACAAAGAGCGCATTTGATCTTTTTAAAGCCGGCAGGCTCTACTCGTATGTCATAACGGTCTGCGATGAGACGAGCGCGGAGCGTTGCCCAATCTTTCCGGGCACGGCCAGGCGTTTACATTGGAGCTTTACCGATCCGGCAGGCTTCGAAGGGTCGTGGGAAGAGCGCCTCTCGCAGACACGCGTTGTTCGAGATGAGATTCATGCCCAGATACTCGCTTGGTGTAAAGAGGAGAACGATGACGATTGAGACCGCGCGGCTGCTGATGCGCCGCCACCGAGTCGAGGATTTCGATGCAAGTGCGGCAATGTGGGCCGATCCGGAAGTCGTGCGACATATCAGCGGTGTGCCGTCAACTCGCGAACAGAGCTGGAGTCGTATCCTGCGGTATAGCGGGCATTGGACGCTCCTCAACTACGGCTATTGGCTTGTGGAGGAGCGAGCGACCGGAGAGTTCGTCGGGGAAGTCGGCTTTGCAGATTATCATCGCGAAATTCAGCCGTCGCTCGACGATGTGCCGGAGCTCGGCTGGGTCTTGGCGCGCCACGCCCATGGAAAAGGTTACGCGACCGAGGCGGTTCAAGCGTCGTTGCGCTGGGCGGAGTCGCACTTCGCACCGACTATGCAGATCGCGAGCATGATAGCGCCGGAGAACTTGGCCTCCGTACGGGTGGCCGAAAAGTGCGGTTTCCGATTATGGCAAGACGCACGCTACCAGAACGCTCCCGTGCTCCTCTATATTCGCGGCCTCGCGTTCAGTAGTCAATGAAAGCGTTTGTGTCGTCGGCCAATGCCTACCGGGCACTACTATAAATCGGGCAAGCTCGCTCGAACAAAAGCAAACCGCGTTCACCGCCGGGCAGACTGCGCGACAATTGAAGCGTCGCTAGGACGACGAACGCCAGAACGGTTGCCAGCAGCACCGGCGTAAAATCGAATCCCCGCGACGATCCTGCCCACGAATCCAGAAGGCGCATACTCCTTTAACGCCCCACGGCCCGCTCTGGATGTACTGGCGACCGCTTACTTCTTAGAGGGCTTCGAGCGACCCGTCTTAGGTTTTGATTCGCGTTTCTTAGAAGCGTCGTGATTGTAAGAGATCGCGGCCAACAAAAGCGCTTTTAGAGCGCCTTTTTTAATCTTGTCCTTTTCGTAGAAATCGATGGCGCGCCGCTGATTTCCCTCGAGGCTCGCATTGAATAATTTCTTTGGATCCGGAAGACGCGCGCCCTGGTTGAATGTGAGCTTCACCTTGTCCTTGTGCGCGTTGGCGCACGCGATTATCCCATCGTGATACCAGACCGGAGTCCCCATCCATTTCCACTCCTCGATCACCTGAGGGTCGGCTTCTTGAATTACCCTGCGAATCTCCGAAAACGTGTCGTGGCGCCAGTCATCCAGCTCTGAAACGAGCTCGTCGATCTTCTGCGACGGGCTTTTCATTTGTAGGTCTGAACGCAAGACCCGCCGGACGTGGCGTTGCTGTACATCGCTTTCATCGTGTAAGACTTGTTGCCGAACCGGTCGTTGTGGAGGCCCGAACAGAGGTTGCCGATCTCGCCGTACTCGGAGCTGTACCAGCCCGAGCCCGGGTTGGGATCGGTGATGGACTCGCCGTACTCGGTCCCTTCAACGATCGTCACGCCTTCGTCCTTACGACTCTCGTCCTTCGTCGGGGCGATGCTGTTCGCACCGCAATTGGCTCGCGCGTCCGGAATGTAGGGAAGGTTCGTATACGAGACGAGCTGGCCACCATAGTAGGTAGTGCTGTGGTACGCGCACCACTGCGTGCCGAAGCCCTGGCTGCTGTGGCCGTGTGGCGTCGCGACGATGTACGAACCGTTGGCATCGTAGCCGAAGTGAGCGACGCCGGCGAGCGCCTCGGCCGCGACCTGAGCATCGGTCGGGTACGGCGCCACGCCATCCTTCTCATCGTCCCAGATGCCGCCGCTCTGCCCCTTGGGGTTCGTGATGTAGATCTTCTGACCGCTGACGACCTCGTAGTACTGCGTGTAAATGTTGTTGTGACCGCTTCCGCCCTCGACCTTGAGATATTCTTGCATGAGCTTTGCCACACCGTCGGGATCGCCGTACTTCTTGTAGCCCCACAGAATCAGATAGGTCTTCGGATTTACCACTACGGGGCCGCCTAGGTAAGGGACTTGAATTCCGGAAACGTCCGCCGGGGCCGACGTGCGGGTCGGCATGTACTGGAGAACGTGGGCGATACTCGGCACCTGCGACGCCGCGGAGAGCGCGGACGTCGGCGCCATGCTGCTATTCGTGGCGCAGCCTATCAATCCAAACGCCGTCGCGCAGCAGCCGAGCACATAGGGGCAGGAAAAAGTCCTCATCGCTATTGCCTCCCAGGGCCGAAGTTTCGGGCTGGAAACGCTTAGTCTTGCTTGATGGCCTCGACATCGATAACGATGTCGACGCGCGGGCTGACGACGACACCGCCGTCCGGCATCGCGTCGTTCCAATTGACGCCGAAATCATACCGGTCGATACGCGTTCGAGCGGTAAACCCCGCGCGCATCTTGGGCCCCTTGTCAACGCCGTCTTCCCACCATGGCGTTTGCCACATGCCGAGATAGCGCACGTCTAGGACCACCGACCGAGTGACCTCTCGGATGGTGAGGTCGCCGGTTAGCCGATAGTCGACCGGACCGATCTCCGCGACGTCCGTGCCCTTGAATCGAATTTCAGGATAGCGCTCGCAGCTCAGGAAATCCGGACTACGAAGGTGGTCGTCGCGTGCGGGCTCACCCGTCCAGCAGGTCGATGCATCGATGATCGCTTCGACGGCGAGCTGCCGCGGATGCGCCGGATCGAAGTCGAGATTTCCATTGACGCGCTTAAATGAGCCGCGAACCCAGGTCACCATCATGTGCCGTGCCCGAAACTCGGCCGCGCTGTGCCCGGGCTCAAAAATCCATTTCATACAGCCGTCCTTACTGCCACGCGAGAGAACTTCAAGATTTGCTGCGGCTTCACGGCGTCCCCTCTCGTCTTAAAGCATCTTAAGCGCGGCCGCTTGCTCGGCCCGAACGTTCTGGAACGCCTGGCTTGCTAGTGTACCGGCAACGGCGCTTGTGCCGACCCCCGCGGTTGCCGCTTCGGCCCGCTCTCTATGATTAAGGATCAGATATCTCTCATGAATACCTCGATCACGCCAAAGTATGTCTTAGGCAGCATTGCGGCTGCCGCGATCTTCGCGGGCTGCAGCGCCGGCGGCGCGCAGTCGGCATTCGCACCACCGGCAGCGGCTCAGAATCCCGCTGCGGCCAATCGCGGCGCGCCGTCGTCGGCCAATCTCCCGACTCCTGTGCTGCCGGGCAGGGCTGTAATGAACGTGCAGCCCGACCATCAGCCTTCGTGGATGTCTCCCGATAGCAGGAAGCAGTCGTTGCTCTACGTTTCAGATCAAGACACCGACGACGTGGACATATACTCGTATCCGAATGGCAAGCTGGTAGGAACGCTGACTGGCTTCGCTACGCCGTACGGTCAATGTACCGACAAAGCCGGCGACGTTTTTGTCACGCAGTTCGAGGCGTCTAACGTCTTAGAGTACGCGCACGGCGGCATAAAGCCAATCAAAACCCTCGAAATTTCCGGCGAGTCTCCCATCGGCTGCTCGGTCGACCCGAGGAACGGAAATCTCGCCGTCGCCGCTTACGAGTCGGGCGGCATGTTCGTCTTTTCTCATGCCACCGGCACTCCGAAAGAATACAGCGCGCCGGGGATGAACTATTATTTCCCTCCCGCCTACGACAGTCAGGGTAACCTCTTTGTCGAGGCTGAAGCGAATAGTTCGAGTGGAACCCACGTCTTCGAACTTCCGCACGGTCGCAGTAAGTTTAAGGGGCTTTTCCTTAACGTGACCATCAACTTCCCGGGCGGCGTTCAGTGGGACGGAACGCATGTGGATCTCGACGATCAACTCTTCAATAGCTCGGGTGGCTCAGGAATCTATCAAGTCCAAGTCACAGGCACGTTAGGGACGATGACTAACGAGTTCACGCTACCTGGTTCGTGCGGCTACAGCGATGTGGTTCAGCCTTGGGTGCAAGGCGCCAAGATCGTTGGAGCGGACACCTATTGCGGAACCATCGGCATCGACTACCTCCCGGGCGGACAGAATGAAAAATACCTGTCGGGCACCCAGTATCCCATCGGTGCGACGGTCAGCCAAGCTAAGATATAGTTCCTAGTATCGCTCCATCCGCGATAACAGTTCGGGCTCGCTTACGCGAGCCCGAACGTTTTCGAACGGGCCGCGTGCTAGATTGGGGCATGACCGATTCTCGGGAAGAACACGTTTTCGTGCTTCGCATTTGGAAAGAGCCGGCGACGTCGAGTGTTGGATGGCGCGCCAGCGTCGTGCACCTCGGGTCTGGTTGCAGCGTGGCGGCGACCGAATGCCGCGACATCATTGATTTCATTGCGCTGCGCGTTGCAGCCGGAGAGGAGAAGAGTAGTTCGTGCGACAAAAAAATTGGCGTTTAATCATCGGCGGTCTGTTTTTTATAGCCTTTGCCGGGGCTTTCTTTTGGGTCATGGCGGGTCAGATGGCGCGATCCACCGACCCAAGCGGCATGATGCAAGAGGTCGGGCAGGTTTGCGGCCTAGTCGGGACGATCGGCGTGGCTTTGCTGATCGCGGGGTTCCTCGGGTGGCAGGGCCTCTCAAAGAAGCGTAACGGTGCCGGATAAACGCCGACCTCGGCCGATCCTGGCGATCGCCGTAACGGCCGTCTGGGGAGTTCTGGCCGTGCCCGGCTTCTTGATCGCCGCGGTTGGGGCGCCGATGGCGTTCGACGCGCCGGGGTCGGATGCAAATCCGCTGGTCTGGGTAATCGTTTTCGGCTTCGTTACGTTCCCCGTTGCGTGCGTCGTCTCAATCATCGCCTCGTGGATTACGTGGAGAATGACGAAGCTGCCGCTCGCAATGGCGTGCATACCGCTGCTTTCGATCGTCACGATCGTTGGAGCCATGGCACTATCATCGGAGCCTCAATCGGCCGGACCGATTGAGCGGGTCCCGCCGCCGCAGGTTCCGACGCCGCAGGCCTCCTCACTCATCCCCATACCGACGGTGCCGCCGGAATCGTCTCGCTAGAGAGCAAGGAACCCCACGCCGCACGCGAACGGTGTTGAATGGCCCGACGTGCCGCCGCCGGAAGGGATCCGCCGCACTCCGGCACCGAACCCGAACTTCGCATCGGTCTGTTCGGCCACGTCGCGGTGGAAGTGAACGGGACGCCGTTTAAGCTCGCGACGCCGCGCAAAACCCTTCCCGTTCTCGCCTATCTGCTGCTCAATCGCCATGCTCCTATTGCGCGTGATTTCCTCGCGTACGTCATGTGGCCGGACGATGAGGAGGAGCCGGCACGCACCAAGCTGCGCATGAGCCTTTACGATCTGGCTCGCGTTCTGCCGCCGGAGCTCGAGGGAAGAGCGCTCATCGTCGACGGCGACAGCGTGCGCCTACGCCCCGACCTGCACTTGCAGTTGGACGTCGAAGAGTTCGACCGGCTCATCGCCGATCCGCAACGGATCGAGGATGCCGTTAACCTTTATCGCGGAGATTTGTTGACGGCGCTCTACGACGAGTGGGTCTTTCCCGAGCGCGAGCGGCACCGCAACGCCTTTCTGGCGGGGTTGCTGCAGCTCGTTTCTCAAGCGCGCAGGCAACGCAATTTCATTCGCGGAATTGCCCGAGCCCAACAAATTCTTGCGATCGATCCATGGCGCGAAGACGTCGTACGCCAAGTCATGGCGCTGCGCTGCGAATCGGGCGATCGTGCCGGAGCGCTGGCCGAGTACGAACGCTTTGCGAAGCTGCTCCGTCTGGAGC
>JBAPZS010000480.1:0-7653 GCA_049285355.1 Candidatus Cybelea sp.
ATCCGAGCCCGGACTGCAAGCCGCTTGCGACGTCTTGGCGAGCCTGCGCAAGCCGGGCCCGCGCCGCCTCCAGATTCGCTTGCGCCTGCACGACGTTCGACGTATCCGTAACCTCGGTGCTTACCGCCCGTGCGCTCGCAGCGCGATACGCCGCTCCGGTGCTTTGCGCCTCCGAAGCGATCTGTGGATTCTCAATCGTCACCAACAGTTGGCCGGCCTTGACGCTATCGCCGGTTTTGACCACGATCCGACCGATAGTGCCGGCGATCTCGCTCGACATCGTTTGAATCTGCGGATACTGAACGACGCCGCTCTCGGGCAAGGCGATCGCGAACGCCGTGTATCCCGCCGTCACAACCGGTACCGCGCGCGCCGTTCGATGCAGACCGATGTAAGCGACGATCGCTACGAGCAGCACTACCGTGCCGGCGACGATGAGGAACTTCCTTCTTCCCGCGTCCACGATCATAAATCCGCGACGATCGCAATCGGATCGTACGTTCCAAGCGCCGAGCGGAGTCTTACCACACCGTTGATGTAAACGATCTGCGCGTTGAAGAGATCGGCCTGCGTCTGAAGCGAGGTCGCCTGCGCCGCCTTGGTATCGGTGAGCGAGATAAGGCCGCCGCGATATTGCAGTTGCGCGATGCGAGCAGCCTCCAGGCCGAGATCGGCGGCCCGGCGCTGATACGAGAGCGCCTGACGCGCGGTCTCTGCGCTGCGCAGCGACTCGGTGACGTCGGCTTGCGCTTCGGTCTTTGCGGAATCGAGCGCGAGCTCCGCCGACTCGACGGCTTTGTTAGCGGAACGATGGGCCGCGGCGCGCGTGCCATAGTCGACGATCGGCAACGCGATCGTGGAGGTCGCGCCGATGTCCCAAAATCCGGGCGTGCCGCGAGCGACGTTGGGAAACGGAAAGCCGATGCATTCGATCTCGTTCGGATACCGCGGACACTGCGCATTCAGCTGATTGATTTGATTCTGCGAATCGACGAAGCCGGTCGGCGAGGTTTGATTTCCGAAGGCTGCAAAGACGTTGACCTGCGGAAGCAAATCGGTGTCGATGGTGGCGCGAGATAGTTGCGCGATCGCAACGCTCGCCTGCGCTTCGGCAATCTCCGGACGGTTTTGCTGGGCGATCGCAACGAGCGCGTCCGCCGAGACCCCGGGCACCGGCGGCTCCGGGAGCGCGGACGGAACCGCAAAGCTCGTATCGATTGACGCACCGATCGCTTGCGCCAACGACTCGCGCGCGGTCTCGCGATCCGACTGCGCGTTCAAAAGGGCGACCTGTGTCTGCTCGACGCCGACCTCGGCGCGAAGGACGTCGACGCCGGCCACCATCCCGGCGCGCTCCTTCGCCTGCGCCACCGCCAGCAGCGCCTGCTGATAGACGAGATTCGCCTGTGCCAAATCGAGGATATGCTGTTGGTTTGCGATCGCGAAGAACATCTCGACAAGCTTCGCCGTGGTCTGCGTTTCGGTCTGGCGCAAGTCGGCGCGCGCCGCTTCGACCTGGCGATAGTACTCCTTCGTCAGAATCTGATTGAGCGACCCGTTATAGAGGGTCCATTGCGTACCGATCTGCGCCGTATTCATCGAAAAGTTCGGAATCGGCGCTACCCCGTATTGCGCCAAAGTTCCCGCGTAGTTGCTTTGGCGCTCCATCTGGTTCTGCAGGCTTCCGATGACCGGCGGATACTCGCTGGCTCGTTGCCTCGTGTAATTGGACTCGGCTTGCGCGAGCGCAGCCTGCTTTGCGGCGATGGTTGGCGTGTGGGTCAATGCGTATCGAACCGTCTGCTGCAACGTCAGCGTACCGGCCCGCGCTAGGCCAACTGAGGAGAGCAAGCTCAGGCAGAGTGCGGTACTGCCGACCCCCCAATGATGCCGGGCACACATTCCTCTTACGACAGGGCGATGCGCCGCCTGCAATACACGGGCATACGCGTTGCTTTCAACGCTGAGCAAAGCTTGACCCCTCCTGCGGACAGGGCGAGCGGACGACCCAGGTGAAGGGCGTTCGATGATGGCTTCGGCTTTTGCCGAATCTCGATCGCGTTTCGCGGTGCTCGTCGCTGCCATAATCGCTTCGAGCATGAGCTACATCGACATTACGGCGCTCACCGTCGCGCTGCCGATCATCAAATCGAAGTTCCCGGCAAGCGACGCGCAAGCGCAGTGGGTCGTCGAAGGGTACATGCTCTTTCTGTCGTCCCTCATTCTAATCGGTGGCGCGCTCGGAGATCGCTACGGGCGGCGGCGCCTCTTTGCCGCGGGGATATGGATCTTCGCCCTGTCGTCGATCGCCTGCGCGACTGCGGTGCGGCCGGACTTCCTGATCGCCGCGCGCTGCATCCAGGGAGTCGGGGCCGCGCTGATGATTCCGGAGAGCCTCGCCCTCATTACCGCGGCATTCGATGCGCGCTCGCGGGGCCGAGCGATCGGCATCTGGGCGGCGGCCTCGGCAATTACGATGGCCGCGGGTCCGGTGCTCGGCGGGTGGCTGACGCAAGAGTTCTCGTGGCGTTGGGTTTTCTGGATAAACATTCCGCTCGCAATCGTTGCCTTGGGGCTGGTTCACCTGCGCGTTCCCGAAAGCCGGGCCGACAACGTTTTAGGCAAACCGGATATTCTGGGGAGCCTCCTCATCACCGCGGCTCTCGCCCTCGTCATCGCGGCGCTGATGCAAATGCAGCATAGGATCGCAAACCCGGCCTCGCTTCGGCTCGCACTCCTAGGTTTTTCCCTTTTCGCCGCATTCATATTCGTCGAGCGGCGCAGTTCCGCACCTATCGTTCCGTTGCGCCTCTTCGCCTCGCGCAGGTTCACCGTCGCGAGCATCTATACGTTTCTCCTATATGCGGCATTTGGAGGAGAGCTGTTTTTCGTTTCATTCGAGCTGCAGCACATCATGCTTTACACCCCATTGGCGACGGGCTTGGCGCTCTTGCCGACGATCGTCCTCATCGCCATCGGCTCGCCGCTCTCGGGAGCCTTTGCCGCGCGCACCGGCGAGCGTCTTCCGATGGTTGCGGGGGGCATAATAACGGCGGTCGGAATCGCGCTCTTTTTCAAGCTCGGATTCGGTGCGGCATACGCCGGCAGCGTCTTACCCGCCACGCTCGTGCTCGGCGTCGGAATCGCCGTGGCCATCCCGCCGCTGCTGACGACGGTGATGGGAGCGGCCGACGCCGACGACGTAGGCGCCGCATCGGGAATCAACAACGCGATCTCTCGCGTCGGAAACGTCGTTGCAATTGCCGTTCTTGGAGTGGTGATTGCGAGCGAAGGTGGGGGCGCCTTACCGACGCCGCCGCATCCGGACGGCTTCCGGCATGCGATGCTGAGCGCCGCAGCAATGTCGCTGGCGGCCGCGGTCGTCGCTATATTCTTGCCGGCGAAGATCCAAACACAGCGAGCCGGCGACTAAAAGCAGTGCCGGCTTCAACTGTCAGGAAAGCCTTTTTTGTAAGGGCGCGGACCTTTACGGCGTAGTGCCGTTGCCGCCGGGTTGCGCGGTGCCCCAAACCGAGTTGTTGCCGCCACCGCTCACCCGGTCGAGATCCTCGTCCATAATCTCGGGACTGTTCGTCTCGTCCATGATCTCCGGGTTGTTCTGCTCGTCCTTGAGCTTGTTCTTGCCAAACCCCTGATTCATTGAAGGCTCCTTCGCTATAGCGTTAGGCGGGTTCTCGCTGCACGGCGGGTTCCCTGCGAGTAGGCGAGCCTCCGAAGAAGCCGCTAGATCGCAAGACCTTCGGCCACGGCTCGCTCTTCGCTCCAGCTCGCGCCGTCCGCGGCGAGCCGCTCGACCTCGCGATTCCCGATCGCCTCGTTTAACGCGTGCATCACCTTGTCGTAGAGCTGCTGCTCGCCCGGATTTCGCCGGAATCCGAGCCGAGCGAAGCACGCGTCGCTGTAGCCGAGCAGCCGCGCCGCATTGGAGATGCCGGCCCGCTCGTCGCGCTCGGATGGGCGCAGGACCGCCGTCGCTGCCAGGTGCGCAAGCGCCACCGCACGGTGCGTCTCCAGCTGTTCCCGGGCGGCAAGCGCTACCGCCTCGCGAGCGTGCTCCCGGCCCTCTTCGTAGCGTTCGAGAATGATCGCGTACTCCGCCATGCTCGTGTGCCCATCCACAAGGTTCGGCACGTCGTTTAACTGCCGGAAGGTGGCGAGCGCCTCTCCTAAGATCCGCACGGCAGCCTCGAGATTGCCCTCGTTGAACTCGATCCACGAGAGGTGGGTCCCGACAACGGCCGCGTCGCGGTCGTCGTTCACCGCTTTAAAGGTTGTCAGCGCCTCCGCGTACATCGAACGCGCGGCGGCATAGTCCCGGGAATGCTCGCGCGCCATCGCGAGGGTCCCCAGGGTGACCCCCGCGAGCCGGTTGCTCTTGAGCCTGCGAAAAGTATCGAGCGCCTCTTGCAGCATCGGCTCGGCCTCCGAGACTCGCCCGAGCGCGATCAGGGCGCGGCCGGCCAAGTACTGCGCGGTCGCAATCTCTTTCTCGTCGCCGAGCTCCCGAAAACGCTGCAGGGCCTGTTCGGCCGATTCGCGCGCCGCCTCGAACCGCAGCAATGCCGTATTGAGGAAGGCCTCGACGCGCTTGAGGTTGGCCAGGATTTCGGGCGGGGTCTCGTCGTCGACCATTTCGAGCGCGGCACGGGTCCAGCGCCAGCCCTCGGTCACGGCCAAAACGCGCCAGACCGAGCCGAGGCTGCCCGCGAGACGCTGCCCGAGCGGGATGTCGCCGCGCCACCCGAGCGTCCATTGAAGGGCGACGCGCCAGTTGCTGAAGTCCGACCCGGCCAGGTCGAGCCACTCGCGATCCGGAGTCTCCTCGCGCAACTCGGCCAACTGGTCGGCGCGCTCCAGGAAGGCGGCCGCATGCGCGCGTGCGATGTCCTCGTACTCGCCGTGCTCGACGAGCTGGCCGTGAGCGAACTCACGCGTGGACTCCAGCAACCGGTACCGCGTCTCGCTTCCGAAGAGCTCGGCCTGAACCAGCGATTTATCGACGAGCGAGGAGAGGATGTCGAGCACCTCCCACGACTCGATCGGGTCGCGGATGTCGCTCTCGCCATCGGAACAGACGGCGCTCACCGTCTCCAAGGTCCAGCCGCCGGCAAAGATTGCGAGGCGCCGGAAGAGCCGCTGCTCCTTGCGCGAGAGCAGATCGTAGCTCCACTCGATCAGCGCGTGCATCGTCTGCTGACGCGGAAGCGCCGCGCGGCTGCCGCCCGTGAGCATGCGGAAGCGTTCTTCCAGCTTCTGGGCCAGTTGCCGCGGAGTCAGCACCTTTACGCGGGCCGCCGCCAGTTCGATCGCGAGCGCGATCCCATCGAGCCGCCGGCAGATACCCGCAACCACCGGCGCGTTTTCGTCCGTTAGTTGAAATCTGACGTCGGAAGCGGTCGCACGATCCACAAACAGCGCGACTGCGCCGTACTGCAGGGCATCTTCGGCGGAGAGCGAGCTCCAATCGGGCGGAACCGTGAGCGAAGGCACGCGATAGACGTGCTCTCCATGGATTCGCAGCAGCTCGCGGCTGGTCGCCAACAACCGTACCTCGGGACAGTTCTTTAAGATAGCGTCGGCGATTCGCGCGACCTCGTCGATGACGTGTTCGCAGTTGTCCAAAATCAGCAGGAGGCGCTTGCGTCGCAAAAAGTGCAGGGGCGTTTCGAGTACCGGACGCTCCGGCTGCTCGCGAACGCCTAACGTTGCGCCGATCGCGCTGGCAACCAGCGTGGGGTCGCTGAGCGGCGCGAGATCGACAAACCACACGCCGTCGCCGGAGCCGTCCAAAAGATCGGCCGCCGCCTGTAACGCTACGCGGGTCTTGCCGACGCCGCCGGTTCCAACCAGAGTAACGAGCGGATGCTCGCGGACCAGTGCTTCGACTTCGGCGACGACGTTGTCGCGGCCGATCAGCACCGTCAGTTGGCGAGGCAGGTTGTTCGGCAGCGAGACGAGCGATGTGAGCGGTGCGAACGCCTCCGGGAGTCCCGCCGCCAGCAACTGCCAGACTCGCTCGGGCTCGACGAGGTCTTTGAGGCGATGCTCCCCCAGATCGCGCAGGTCGGTCCCTTCCGGCATCGCGCCGCGCAAGAGTTGCGCCGTCGCGCCCGAGACGACGACCTGCCCGCCGTGCACGACCGCCAGCAGTCGCGCGACTCGGTTCACCGCCGGGCCGAAGTAGTCGCCGTCGCGCTCGTCGGTCGCGCCGCTGTGCAGCGCCATGCGTACGCGGAGTTCGGCGGCCTGATCGGAATCGTCGGCGACAAGCACGCGCTGCGCCTCGACCGCCGCCGAGACCCCATCGGCCGCACGCCAAAATGCGGCGTAGAACGCGTCGCCGACCGTCTTGAAGACGTAGCCGCGATGCGCCTCGATCGCTTTGCGAATCACCTCATCGTGCCGGCGCAGCACGTCGGGCATAGCCGCGCGCCGCTCCTCCCAATGCTGAGTGCTTCCTTCGATGTCGGTGAAGAGCAGCGTAACCGTCCCCGTTGGAAACGGGGATGCTTGCGTTGCTTCTTGCGTGTTCGTCGCGCTTACCTCGAGTCGTACAATCTGCGGGAAAGATTCAAAGAAAGAGCCGCAACGCCTTCCCTATAAATGGCGACTAAAGTAATCGATTGTCGCCGTATCCGCCGCGAGCCACGACGCGTAACGAAGGAAGCCGTGAATCTCGTTGGGGATGACGATCTCCTCGAAAGGAACCCTGCCGAGGCGTAGCCGCGCGACCAAGTCCACCATCTGGTGAAACTCGACGTTCCGATCGTCGTCGCCTTGTATCAGCAGAACGGGCGACCTCCACGTCGCGATCGCCGAATCGGGCGACGACTCCCACGCGAGACGCATCAGTGCCTTGGTGTCGTACTGCTGGTAGCGCTTGAGCTGGGTGAAGCCCCAAACCGGATTGTCTATATCGAGCGACCAGTCGTGGACGCCGTGAAAATCCACGCCGGCTTTAAAGATGTCGGAGTTCCGCGCAAGCGCGAGTGCCGTGAGATAACCGCCGTACGAGCCGCCCCAAATCCCGATGTGGTTCGGATCGACGGGCGAATCGCGTTGCAAGAAGCGCGCGCCGGCGACGACGTCCTGATACTCCGACGCGCCTGTCGGCCCCCACTTCGGCGGAAAGTTGAAGTCGTGTCCGTAGCCGATACCGCAGCGATAGTTTACCGAAAGCACGACGAATCCGCGGCTCGCCAACGTTTGATTTACCGCGTACGCGTTCGAATAGTAATCCATATAATGCCAGTTCAGCAGCATCTGGCGGACCGGCCCACCGTGCACGAAGATCACCGCGGGATGTTTGCCGGGCGTGTTGGGCAGGAAGAGTTGACCGAAGACTTTTTGGCCATCGGCAGCTTGGAACGATACCTCTTGCGGCGTGACGAGCTGCGACGACGGGAAATCGGGTGGCGCTGAGATGAGTTCGCGTCGCGCTCCGCTCGAAAGCAGCGTTACGAGCAGCGGCTGCTTCGCGGTCGCACGATTGAACGCGATGGCATCTCCCGCCAACGCAACAGGACCCGTTTCGCTGCTCGCGCCGCTCGTCAACTGCGTAATGTTCCCGTTTGCGGCATCCACGTGAAATACGTGCCGGCGGTCGTCGTCGCCCGGCGTCGATCCGGTGTT
>JBAPZS010000481.1:0-8937 GCA_049285355.1 Candidatus Cybelea sp.
GACATCACGCCGAGCCCGACCGCGGCATGGGTTTCTGCCTCTTCAATAACGTCGCGATCGCGGCTCGGGCCTTTCAGGCCGTGCGCGATGGCGGCCGCGTCTTGGTCGTGGATTTCGACTATCACCACGGCAACGGCACCGAAGCGGTCGCCGGAAACGGTCTCTCCTATGTCTCGACGCACGCCCACCCGGCGTATCCGGGCACCGGTGCGCGGAGCTATCGGATTGGAGGCGACCTCGTCGTCAACGCGCCGCTCCCGGCGACGGGCATCTCCACCGAAGCCTTCGTTGCGCTGTGGCAGAATCTGCTTCCCACCGTCGCGCGCATCGTTCGGCCGAATCTTGTGATCGTCAGCGCGGGCTTCGACTACGTCGCCGGCGACAGCGTCGGCGACCTTGGAGTCGACGTCGAAGCGGTCGTGCCGCTTGCTGCGGCGATTGCCGATGTTGCCGCGGAGTACTGCGCCGGGGCGGTTGCCTACGTGCTGGAGGGCGGTTACGGCATCGGCGCGCTGACGCGTTCGATCTCCGCGATTGCCGATGCCCGTTCGGGTACGCAATCGCCGGTAGCCGACCCGCGGGCGGTTCCCAGCGACGTCAGGCTCGCGTTGCGCGGCTTTTTCGATTCCCAAGGAAGCTTATGACGAACTGAGAAGGGGAGTGACGTAATCAGGGGAGCCTCCCTTCGCTAGTCGATGCTTGCTCGCCACCCAGGAGGTTTGCAGATGAGATCGATGCGGCACCTCGCGACGGCTTTCGTCCTTATCATTACGTTTGTGTCTCAGGGATCGTGGGCGCTAGCCGGCGTTACCGGCGGTATAACCGGCACGGTCGTCGATGCCGACAGCGGCGCTCCCGTCTCGGGAGCCAAAGTGACCGCCACCAGCCCCTCGCAAGCGGCTGCGACGACGTCCGATGCCGCGGGACACTTCAGCTTTCTGACGCTGGGTCCCGACACGTATACCATTACCGTGTCGCGGAGCGATTATCAAGCAACCAGCGTGCCGGGTCAAGTCGTCTTTGCCGACACGGTCCAGATCGTGACGGTGCGCACGCCGAAACTGCTGCGGACTATCGCGCACGTGACGTCTGCGGCCGGCTCCTCCCTCGTCAAATCCGGTACGACTTCAGACGTCTATTCGATCAATTCCAGCGCGCAGGCCGCCACGGCTGCGATGGGCGGCGGTGGATTGATTAATCAAGCGTACTCGGCCATTTCAACGATTCCGGGCGCGTACGTGATTCCGAACCAAACCGGATATTATGCGACCATCAACATTCGCGGCGGGGATTACGACCAAGTCGGCTACGAGTTCGACGGCGTACCCGTCAACCGTTCGTTCGACAACTATGCGTCGAGCTCGGCCTCGTCGCTGGGCAACGCGGAAGTCCAGGTCTATACCGGCGCCAATCCGGCGAACTCCGAAGGACAAGGCCTTTCGGGCTTCGTCAATCAGGTCATTAAGACCGGAACCTATCCCGGCTACGCGACGGGCTCACTCGGAATCGGAACGCCTTCGTTCTACCACCGAGCGGCAATCGAAGTAGGTGGCTCGACCCCCGACCGTCTCTTCTCGTACTACGTCGGCATTGCCGGATTGAATCAAGCCTTTAACTATATCAACAACAATAACGGCTCGGAGTACGACAACTGGCTGGGGCCGGTGATCGGCATCGTCGGCAATCCTATCGGCGTCAAGGGCTCGAATCTCAACCCGTATAGCCAAGGGTTTGCGCCCGGGTGGTCGCTATTTTACGGCGGCCTGGGGAATACGTATTTCCCGCTCGGACCGGCAGGTAACTATCCAAACAACGACGCGTCGCTCGGGACGGCGACGATCTTCGGCCGCGACACGGTCGTCAACTTCCACATCGGCATCCCGCACCATAACGACGCGGGGCGCGACGACATCCAGCTGCTCTATGACGACGAGGCTCTAAAAAACCAGTTCTACATCTCCGCCAACGACATCGCCTCGACGTTCTGCACCGGGCCTGCCGCCGTCTCTGGGGCGGCGTGCATGTACGCCATCAACGGTGAAACGCTCTCTACCTTGGCCGGACCACAGAACGTTCCGTATGGCACGTCTCTGCCGGTAACGTTCGACAACACTTATACGTGGGGCTGCAGCTCGTCCGTCGGCAAAACGTTTAACTCCACTGGGCTCAACAGCCTAGGGAGCTGCGTGAAGCCGTACGGTTTTCCGAATGGACAAAACGTCGGGTCGCCGACGAATCCAAATGTGGTCCCGCCGAATGCTCGCGATCAGTCGTACAATGACACGGCGATCACGAAGATCCAGTACACAAAGAACTTCGGTTCGACCGCGTTCCTTCGGGTGTATGGATTCACGTTCTACAGCGACTGGTTCCTCAACGGACCGTACGACACGAACTTCTGCTATTTCTTCTGCCCGCTCGCACCCGACTACGAGTTGAGCACGCACTCGCGGGGTCTCAGCCTGGAGTTCCAAGATCAGCTCAACGAGCAGAATCTGCTCACCGTTGCGGGCTCGTTCACGACGGCGCGAATCGTGCGTGACAACAACGGTTTCTATAACCTCGGCGGTGAAGGCAGTTATGCCAACATCGTCAACGCATCGGATCCGTACGGCGGGTACTGCTACGCCCCGAGCACCAGTGGGAAGAGCGTCGTCAACTGTAACGATGACAAGATTCCACTCGGGCCCGGGTATAGCGTGGCACCGGTCGGCTCTACGTGCGCGATTCCCGGTAGGCCGCAATTCGGTAGCGCCTGTACTTATATGATCTCGGAAAACGGCCTCAACGGAACCTACAGCGGCACCATCCCGAACTTCTACGGCGCCTCCATCACCGACCAGTACCGCCCGACCGACAAGTGGCTGTTGAACGTCGGCGTCCGGCTCGATAGCTTCGGTTTCGTCGGGCAGGACACGGCTGCGCCGCCTCTTGGCGGCTCGGTTGCCGCGCGGCAGTTCTGGTTTAATGCGTACAATCTGGATAACTGCGTGAACAATGCATCCGGAGCACCGTTCGTGCCGAATGGCTACGTACCAGGCACACCATGCCCATCGGGCTCGCATTCTGCCAACGTGCAGAACACTCCAGCGAATTTCACCTACAATATCTATCAACCTCGCGTCGCCGGAACGTATACGTCGAATCCGAACGACGTGTTCCGATTCTCCTACGGCCGCTATACGGAAGCGCCGAACACGGCGTTCGAGCAGTACAACACGCGCCAGGAGGATCTAGCGGATTACATCGGGTCGCACTTTCTGCAGTTTGGCCGCAATAGTCCGGGATATCCCATTCTGCCGCCGACGTCCATCAACTACGACCTCTCGTGGGAGCATCATGTAAAGAACACCGACTGGTCGTTCAAGCTCACGCCGTTCCTGCGGCAGACCCAAGATCAGATCCAGCAGTTCTTTCTGATCCCGCAAAACGGCTTCGTATCCGGCTTGAACGTCGGCAGCCAGCGCAGCGAAGGTGTCGAGTTTCAGCTGCAAAAGGGTGACTTCTCGCGCGACGGCATCTCTGGTCTGCTGTCGTTCGCCTACACCAACTCCTACGTCCACTATGGACCGATCGCCGCGGGTGCGTCGGGATCGACGGTGCTCGCGCCGATCAACAATGCGATCGCTCAGTACAATGCGTACACGAAATACTGTGTGACGCATCCGGGAGGCCCGAACACCATGTGCGGAGGCAGCACGACGGCAAACGGCCTGGCGAACGCGTGCTACAACAAGGCAGGAATCCCGGAGGCTCCATTGCCGGGCGGCGGTTGCAAAGCGGGTCAGATCGCAAATCCCTACTGGAACGCAGCGCCGCAAGCGCTCATCAATACGGCTCAGAACTTCCCGACGTACGACACGTTCCCGGGCTCGCTCGGACTTGCCGCGCAAGGCTTTGGCTCGCCGTACGTTGCGACGCTGTTAGTGAATTACAAGCACCAGCGGTTCGCAATAACGCCGTCGCTGCAGTTCCAAGGCGGTGGCAAGTACGGTATCCCGATTACCGAGGCCGGCATCGACCCCGCCAGCGGTTGCGGTAAGCCGCTCTTCGGCGACCGTTACAATGCATCAACGTGCCCGGGCGTCGTCGACATTCCCAATCCATTCACCGGGGTGTACGATCCGATCGGCGCCTTCACCGAGCCCAACGAGCTGATCGCCAACTTGCAGCTCACCTACGACGTCAGCCCGCGGATCCAGCTCGTCGGCCAGCTCACCAACATCGTGAACTACTGTTGGGGCGGTACGGCGACGCCGTGGACCTTCAATGACGGCAACATCTGCTCTTACTCTAACGTGCAGGGTACGGTCTACCCCGTCGCACCATACGGGACGCCGGGCGCGATCGTCAATCCGCCGGGCAATCCCGGGTCGCAGATCCAGCCGTTTCGGAAGTTCCCCTATGAGCCGCAGATGGGGCCTGCGATCATCTCGGCGCTAAACGGCTCGTATAAAACGCCGCTCCAGTTCTACTTCACGGCAAATCTCAGACTGTAAGCGATAACGCGCTTAGTTTCCCTACGGCGTAATCGCTCCAGCGATGGACTGAAGCTCGAGGCGACCGAGATCGCCTACGAGCGTATAGTAAAGGCTTCCGTCGTTCCACGTCAACAAGGCGACGGTCCCGTCTTCGGCATACTCTCCGTTGCGGCCGCCGATGCTTACCGATTCGGGATGCAGCGGATTCATGTTGGGCGTCACCGCCGTGGGGCTTTCGAAGAGCGAGACGGTCCGAATGCCGTCGGAGTAGAGAAGCTGGACGGTCCGCGTGCCCCGGAGCGTGACGACATCGCCGTCGAGCGGCGCAAATCCCTCGGGAAGCGAGGGCTTTCGCGCGGCGAAGCCCGCCTCGCGAATAAGGCGATCGGGGTCCTCCGCCGGTCCGATCGATTGCTGGGCCGCGACGACCGCGTACTCCTTGGGAAGCGCGAAGTTCGCAACGGGGATCTCGCCGTAGCGCACTTGCTGCAACCGCGTCTCGGAGACCAACGCGCCATCGGCTCCGAACTCTTGCTTATCGAGCACGATCTTGGTCTGGGAGTCGACTCGAACGAACGTCGTCGCACGATGCGTGTGCCGGTTTACCAGAAGTGCGTCGATCGTGGGGCGGCCGTCGAACGTCTCGCTGCCAACCCGCACCGCGCGGTAGTTCGCGCGAATCAGCGCGATGCGCGAGCTCTCTTCTAAGTCTCCGGGCGTCGCCGTGGCGGTCTCGACGATACGCCGCCCCTTGGGATCGATGCGGAAGGTGCGATTTCCCTTGACGATATCCGAGCTGCCCAAGAGATCGGGTGGAGCGCTGTAATTTCGCCGGGTGAGATCCGGCGCGCGGTGCTCGATACGATAGACCGAGGCTTGACTCCCGTGACTTCCCGTGCGAACCGATTCGACGACGCCGCTGTAGGAGATGCGCGAAGGTGCCGAGAGCACCGCTTGGAGCAGAGGCATCGGCAGCTCGTGCTGCGAGTCCGCGCCGGCCGGCACGAAACCGGCCGCCAAGAGCGCGACCGCAAGGACGCTAGTGCGCATCAACATCGCTCGCGATAGTCTGCGGTGCCGGTTCGTCCGGCGAGAGCGGCGTCGCCGCGTTCAGCGCAGCATAAGAGTTCACGTAATAACCGGGATCGATCGTTGCTGCGTGAGCCGGTCCGTGCGCGGTTTTGAAGCTGAAGTAAAGGAAGGCGGCGATTGCGATCGCAACGGGAACGGCGAGCGCGGGACGGAATGCCGCGCCGAGCTGCTGCCATAGCGATGTCTTCCGAGGCGCAACGCCCTCCCAAATCTTCGCAACGACGCTTGGCGGCAGCTCGCGTTCCTCGGATTTCGCGTGGGCGCGCAGCAGCTCCGTCAACGAGACCTCGTTGTCGCGAACCTCTTGACACTCCGCGCATCCGGGAAGGTGTGCCGCAACGGCAGCAGCCGCGGCGGGCGGAAGCTCTCCGTGCAGGTAGTCGACGATCTCTTCGGGCGTTGGATGAGTCTGGTTCATGATGGCGACTTCACAGAATGATTCATGAGCTTGCGCAATTGTCCGCGCGCGCGATGCAGGCGCGAACGGACGGTTCCGACGGTGCAGCCGACGATTTCGGCGATCTCCTGGTAGCTGCACCCCTCAACATCGGCGAGCAGCACGATTTCGCGCTGTTCGTTTGCCAGTGCGGCAAGCGCCTTAGAGAGGGGCTCGCTAAGGTAGCCCTCCACGTATTCGGCGATCGGCTCGACTGCCAACGGACGGCTGCCGCCGTAAAGTTGCAACTCATTATCATCGGGAATCTCCTCTTGATAACGTCCTTTGCGGCGGCGAAGTTCGTCGCGGTAAAGATTCGTAACGATTCGGTAGATCCAGGAAAGAAACGACGTGCCCGGTTTGAAGCTGCGCCACGAGCGAAAGACGCGAATAAAGGTCTCCTGCGTAAGGTCCCGGGCATCGGCATCGTTCCGAGTCAAACGATAGGCAAAGTTGTACGTCTCCTTGCCGTATCGCTCGATCGCATGCTCCAGAAATGCCGTCTGCTCCGGGTCGCCGGTCTGGACAGGCTTGCCTGCGGCTGCCATGGCCGCCTACGCTTCCGTGCTCCGCCTGGAAGGTCCGCTCAACCCTGTGAAGGCCAGAGCACGCGCGCGACCGCCCACAGGGCCGCGAACGTGACGACCGTCAGGAACGTGAAGAGTGAGAGTTCGAGCAGCGCGATCCCCGCCGACTGGCTGCCGCCGCACAGCGTTACGGCTTCGGCGATCAGCGCGAGTTTGAATCGCTCGAATGGGTTGCTCGCCGAGCCCGCGACTGCACGCGCTTGGGCGAGGACCTCCTCGGGCGCCCAACTCGCCGTCTCGACGATCGAGGCAACGCGGCCGGAAGGTGTGGCGATAAAGAGTTTGTCGTTGTGGAGAAAATTGTCCTCACTCACGCGCATCGAACTGATTCGAAACTCGTCGAGCAGGCGCTGGATCGTCGAACCGGTCCCGGTCAGCAGCGCCCAGCTCTCCCGGTTCGCGCCGTAGAGCGACCCGTACGCGCGCAGCACCGCCGGGGAGTCGTAAGGCGGATCGAGCGTAATCTCCGCCAGCGCGAAGCGTTTTGGATCGAGCCGGCTCTGCAGGTAGGCAAACTTACCGCTGATTGCGGGACAAAGCGTACGGTCCGGGCAGCGCGTAAAAACGAACGAGAGCAAGAGCGTCTTACCTGAGAACGCGCGATCGAGCGCAACGGGAGCTCCGTTCTGATCGATTAGGGTAGCTGCCGGTAACGTACCACCAAGCTGCACCGGGACGGCGCGCGCGGAATCGGGTAGACCGGGAGCAAAGATCGCGGCAGGCACGGCATCGCGCAGCATCGGCGGCTTCGTTGAAGGATCGAGCAAGGCATCGATGCTCGTGCCGTTGCGAAAGTTTGACGTTTGGGCGAACGCGTAGCGGCGTATCTGCTCCGGCATCATCCTCGGCACCGGATCGGTTCGAACAATTGCGCTGTGCTCGCCCTGCATTTCGATCACGAGGCCGTGAATCGGGACCAAGCCAAGCATCAGCGCGAGCAAAACCGTCATTCTACCATTATAGACTCGACCGGCCCGGACAGGGGTTCGTTACGAGGGAGCCCAACGAGAGGACCGGTGAATGCTGCCGTCCTCGTCGTACGCATCGTCTTAGGCGGCTTGCTGGTCGCCGCCGGAGCCCTCAAGGTCACAGATCCGTCGAGCCTTGCTGCCGATATCGCTGCCTTCCGGCTGCTGCCCGCCGCAATCGTCGGCCCGCTCGCGTTGGCGCTGCCTTATCTCGAGATACTCCTGGGAGCCTACCTGATTCTCGGTCTCTTTACCCGTATCGCCGCGGGCTTTGCGGCCACGGCATTCTTCATCTACGCGGCCGCGATTGCGTCGGCGGTGATTCGCGGGATTCCCGCAACCTGCGGCTGTTTCGGTCCGAAGGATACGGCGGTTGCGGATTGGCCGCACGTCGCCTTCGACCTTACCCTCGCGGCAGCGAGCTGCTTTGTCGCCTACGGCGCGCCGGGTGCGTTTGCCATCGACCGGCGACTGCATACCACATGAACCGACGGATTCTCGGCGTTCTTACGCTGGTCGCGGTGGTACTGATCGTCGTAAGCAGCATCCTCTACTTCCGCATGCACGCGCACGGTCCGGTACAGAGTGCCTCGCAAGCACCGGTCGCCGGCAAGGCGCAGATCAATAAAGCGGCGCCGCAGTTCGAGGTGGACACGACCGCCGGACTCTTCGATCTCAGCAAGACCGCAAAGCCGGTCTTTCTCGAAGTCTTCGCGACCTGGTGCCCGCACTGTCAGCATGAGACACCGATAGTCGACAAACTCTTCGCGACGTATCGAAGCCGCGTCGATTTCGTCGCCGTCTCGGGCAGCGATACGGCGATGGACGGGACGTCGCCATCGTCAGAGAACGACGTCGTCAACTGGATTCGTCGCTTTAACGTGCGCTATCCGGTCGCATACGATCCGATTCTCAACGTGGCAAATCTCTATCTGCAGGGCGGCTTCCCGACCTTTGCCATCATCGACTCCAAGAAAAAGATCCGCTATCTCGAGGACGGCGAAGTGTCGTACGCCGAGCTCGACGCGGCGCTGCGAGCCGTACTCCGCTAGTCGCCGGCGGGAAGCACGTAGTTGGGCGGCGGAACGACCGGCGTGCCGATCTCGAGCACGATCTGCTGGTGTGAGAGCAGAGGAATCGTTCGCAGGTCTCCGGCGTACTTTTCACCGTTGACGTAGGTCGTCACCGTTCCCTTGAGACCCGCGACGTCATCGGGCTGCAACGGCTGTCCCCAGATGTCGAAGAGCATGCCAAGCGTATACGGTCCGCCCTGCGGCGGCGCCAGATCCGGCGCCTCGAGGTGAATCACGCCGCTCCCATCGTGCGTGTGAATCCAATAGAGGCAGCCGCCGGTGGCCGGGTTGGGGGCAAAA
>JBAPZS010000482.1:0-9077 GCA_049285355.1 Candidatus Cybelea sp.
GTCGCGCCGTTGCCCGACGCGCTCGAATCCTCATTTACTGGGACGACGAGTGCATCGTTGATCTTCGGCAACGTCTCTGCGGTAAACTCGACGTCGACCACGTTTCCGAGCACTTGGACGACTCTTCCGGTATCAGCAGCCATAATGGGATTTGCTTTCCTCTTTCCTGCGGTGCGTTGTTTTAATCGACGGCCTCAAAGTCTGCGAACAGATTCGTGCTTTCCGCCAGCGACGCGAGCGGAACGTAGTCGCAAACGGCGTCATAGCGCTTCCATAACTCTCCAACCGCGGGATTGCCGTGCGCCCGCTCGATCGCGCCGGATTCCCACTCGAAGACCTCGACCACCGTTCCATCCTTCGCGCGCATGATGACCGGCCGCCGCCCGGTGACCAGGCCTTGCCCCGCAAGAATCGAGTGATGCTCTCGCGTCAGCGCGAGCAGTTCGTCGTCTTTTCCCGGTTTCGGACGGTAGGCAACAATAACGACCTGCCCCATTGCTACTCCACTCCGAGCGCTTCGGCGCCGCCGACGATCTCAAGCAGTTCTTTGGTGATTGCGGCTTGACGGGCGTTATTCATTGCAATCGTCAGCTCGTCGATCAGTTTCGACGCATTATCCGTGGCGTTGGTCATCGCGACGAGCTGTGCGGCGAAGAAGGCCGCATCGGTCTCCAGCATCGCCGAAAAAAGCGTAAACTCCAGATACTTCGGCAGCAACCGGGAGAGCACGAACTCGGGCGACGGCGCGAACTCGACCGCGCCCTTCGACTCGCCCTTCGCCCGATCGGAGCCGAGGCTCGTCAAGTCTTCCACGAGGATCGGTACGAGCTTACGGACTTGCGGACGCTGCACCATCGTCGAGACGAGATGCTGCCAGACGAGCACGATCTCGGAGATGTCGCCGCGCTCGAAGTCCGCCGTCACGCGATCGGCAAGCTCGCGCGCCGTTTCGAGCTTCGAGCCGGCGCCGAGCGGCCACGCCGGCCGGTCGTCGCCGCCCAGCCGGCGTACGGCATTACGCGCCTTGATGCCAACCGAATAGTAACGCGCGGCGCCGCGGCTGCGCGCGAACTCTTCGGCGGCACGAATAACGTTCGAGTTGAAGGCACCCGCGAGACCCTTGTCGGCGCTCAGCAGCACGATGCCGGCGGGCGCGGACGCATTCCCGGGCTTCATAAAGGGGTGGTCCACGGACGATGCCGCCGCGATCAAATCACCGAGCATCTCGGCCAGCGCCTCGGCATAGGGGCGAGCGCGCCGCTGCGCCGCCTCGGCGCGGCGAATCTTAGCCGCCGCGACCTGTTTCATCGCCTTGGTGATCTGCTGCGTGTTCTTTAGCGAGCGAATGCGGTCGCGCAGATCTCGTACGGTGGCCATGTGTTAGTCGTCCGTGCTCTAGAAACTCTTGTTGAATTCGATCAAGGCCGCGTCGAGCTGCTTGCGCGTCTCATCCGAAAGCTGCGAGCTTTGTGCAATTGCGGCGGGGATTTCGGGATGGTTGGCGTGGAGAGAATCGAGCATTCCGGCAGCCCAGCTCGCCAAGCGCGCGGTGGGAACGTCGTTGACAAAACCGTTGGTTGCCGCATAGATGATTGCGACCTGGTCTTCCATGGACTGCGGCTGATACTGCGGCTGTTTGAGCAGCTCGGTCAGCTTCTCGCCGCGCGTGAGCTGATTTTGCGTGGCCTTGTCGAGATCGCTTGCGAGCTTGGCAAAGGCGGCGAGATCGCGATATTGTGCCAGTTCGAGCTTGAGTTGTCCGGCAACCGACTTCATCGCCTTCGTTTGCGCGGCGCCGCCGACGCGTGAGACCGAGAGCCCGATATCGACCGCAGGACGAATTCCCTGGAAGAAGAGCTGCGGCGTCAGATAGATCTGGCCGTCGGTAATCGAGATCACGTTGGTGGGGATGTAGGCGGAAAAATCGCCCGCCTGCGTTTCGATTACCGGCAGCGCGGTCATCGAGCCGCCGCCCATCGCATCCGAAAGCTTTGCCGCCCGCTCGAGCAGCCGCGAGTGCAGATAGAAGACATCGCCGGGATAGGCCTCGCGCCCCGGTGGCCGGCGCAGCAGCAGCGACATCTCGCGATACGACTGCGCGTGCTTGGTGAGATCGTCGTAAACGATGAGCACGTCTTTGCCCGCATACATCAGCTCCTCAGCCATCGCGCAACCGGCAAAGGGCGCGAGCCAACGCAGCGCCGCAGCCTCGGCCGGGCTGACGGCAACGATGGTCGTGTATGCCATCGCCCCCTTCTGCTCGAGAATCTGCGCCAACGCGGCAACGGTCGAGTTCTTCTGGCCGATGGCCACATAGACGCAGAAAACGTTGCGTCCCTTTTGGTTGATGATCGTGTCGATGGCGATCGCGGTCTTTCCGGTCGAACGGTCGCCGATGATGAGCTCGCGTTGCCCTTTTCCAATCGGAATGAGCGCGTCGATCGCGCGGATTCCCGTCTGCAGCGGCTGCTTGACGGGCTGACGCTGCACGACCGTCGGAGCGATGTTCTCGATCGTGCGATACCGGGCCGCCGCAATCTCGCCTTTCCCGTCGATGGGCTGACCGAGCGGATTGACGACGCGCCCCAAGAGCGCTTCGCCGACGGGAACCGAGGCGATTCGCCCGGTTCGTCGCACGGTATCTCCCTCTCGGATTTCGACGTCGGGGCCCATGATGACGACGCCGACGTTATCCTCTTCGAGATTGAGCGCGACGCCCTGCAGACCGTTTTGGAACTCCACGAGCTCCGACGACCGGACGCCGCGCAGTCCGTAAATGCGCGCGAGGTTCGCACCGACCGCGATCACCGTTCCGACCTCGTCCTCTTGAATGCCGGTCTTGAACTGCGCGATCTGTTGTTTGAGAATTCCGGCTATCTCGTCTGCGTTGATCATTCCTAACTTTCTTCGTTCGGCTATGCGGTCGTGGAGAGATCTCGGGCGAGGGTGTCGAGGCGGCCCGCAATGGAATCGTCGATGCGGCGATCGCCGATGACGATACGCAACCCCCCGATGAGTTTGGGATCCACCTTTTCGGTCACTTCGAACTTCTTGCCGTAGAGGCGCTCGAGCTTCCCGATCAGCGCGGCGTACTCGCCGCGATCGAGCGGTCGCGCGGACGTCAGCTGGAGCCTCTGCGCGCCGCGCGCCCGGCGCTGCAGCGTGAGATACTCCGCGACGAGCGCGCCCAGCAACGGCTCGCGCCGCTTGCGAACCAGCAGCAGCAGCGTGTTAAGCGAAACGGGATCGACGCGACCTTCGAACGACTGCGAGAGCAGGCGCTCCTTCTCGGGCCGGCCGATCACCGGCGACGTGAAAAACTCTCGCACGCGCCCTTCGTCGCCAATTGCGGCCGCAATCGTCGTTAAATCGGCACCGACGCGGTCGGCGACGCCGCGCTCGCGCGCCAGCGAGTCGACGGCGACGGCATAGCGCCGTGCTAACGTCTGGTTAACCACCGGCGCCTGCTTGGAGCGTGTTGATGAAATGCTCGATCAAGCCCGCATCGAGCGACGGTCCGACCCGCGCAGCCGCGGCATCGCGCGCGATGGTTAAGGCTTGCGACACGAGCTCGTCACGAAGCCGTCGCCTCGCCTCGTCGCGCGCGCGTTCCAGCTCGCCCTGGGCATCGCTCAGGGCGCGTTCGCCGGCCTGCGTCGTTTCGCTCAGGAGCGACTCGCGCTCGCGTTGCGCATGCAGCTCGGCGCGCTGGGCGATCAGCGCGGCGTCGCGCCGCGCGCTCTCGATCTCCCCTTTCAAGCTCTCTAGGGCGCCCTTTACTTCGTCCCGATGCCGCTCCGCCTCGGCAATTTGGCGATTGCTCTGCGCCTGCGCTGCGAGCAGAACCGGCCACAGCCAGCGATACCAAATGAAGACCAGCGCGGCAACGAAAAGAATCGACGATACCGCTTGACTCCAGATGGAGATCTCGAGATAAAGCTGCTCCTGGCTCACGCCGATGCCTCGGGGATGACTCGCTCGAGCATGAACACCGCTAGGCCTTGCACGGCCCCGGATTCGCCGGCGCGTGCCTCGTCAAACTCGCGTTCCGCGGTCTCGTGCGCCCCTTCAACGACGCGTTGCGCGCGCTGGGAATAGCCGGTCGCGAGCTCCGCCGCCTCGTTTGAAGCAAGAGCGCGCTGCGCGCCAACGTGACTCTCGGCGTCGCGACGCGCAGCCGCCCGAATCCCCTCCGCCTGAGCGCGAAGACTCGAAGCCTCGGCTTGATACCGGTCGTAGTCGGAGACCAGGCTGTTGATGTACTGGCGCCGGCGTCGAATTGCCGCCGAGACGGGCCGCAAAAAGATCACATTCAAGATCGCAAAAAAGATCGTGAAGTTGATCAACTGCAAGATCATCGTTCCCGGAGGCCAAATCGACAGGAAGGACATGCGACCTTATTTGACCAGCGCGGTGATGATCGCCGGAACCTTCGCGACGACGAGCAGGATGTAAAACGAGAGTGCAATCGCGATAAACGGCACCGCCTCCAACACGCCGACGCCCAGGAACATGAACAAGAAGATGTTCGGCCGGGCCTCGGGCTGACGAGAGATGGCTTCGACCGCTTTGGCGGCGACGGTTCCGTCACCGACCGCAGAGCCGAATGCGACCCCCGAGATGATGATGCCGAAGCAGATCAGCGCTGCCGCGGCAATTAATGCTTCTGGATTCAAGGACGTTCCTTTCTAATGTTCGTCGGCAAGCGCCAGCGAAAGATAGACGATTGCCAGCAACGTAAAAACGAAAGCTTGGATCGTTCCAACGAAAAAGTTGAAGAACTGGATCAAAAAAGGGACGATCGCCACACCGAACGAGAGATTGAAGAACCCGATACTGATGTGGGCGAGAATGATCGACGAGACGATGATGAAGAGCAGCTCGCCGACGAAGATGTTGAAGAAGAGTCGCGCGATGAGCGTTATCGGCCGCAGGATCTCGTCGAGAACGTTTATCGGAAAGAGTGCGGGGAACGGTTTAAAGACGTGACCGAGATACCCCACGCCCTTCTTGCGGAACGCCGCTATTTGAATCATGCAAAACACGAGCAGCCCGAGTGGGACGACCGTATTGAGGTCCGCGGTCGGCGAGCCTCCGAAGTGTAGGCCAAACTCCTTGAGCGGGACGATGCCGAACTGGTTGAGCAAAAAGATGAAGAGAAAGAGCGCGACGAAAAACGGAACGAACGGCTCGCCACCCTCTCCAAGGACGCTCGTAACCAGGTCGGCGATGTAGTTGAAGACGGCTTCGAGGACGGCTTGGCGCTTGGTGACGTACGGAGACCGGTAGCTGGCACCGATCCACGCGAAGAACGCGAGCGCGACGATCATGACGATCCAGGTCGTCACGATCGTGTCGGCATGCACCGGTCCGAGGACCGGGAGCTGCCAAAGGTGGTGTTCGCCGATCTGTTCGTGCATCGATTATTCGATTCGTTAAGGCTTCCGACGAGAGACCCGCAACGCGGCCCCAGCGTACGCGGCGAGCGGGAGAAAGAACCCGGCAAGAAACGGCCCCAGCGACCACCACGGTCCGCGGACCGCTAGCGCCGCGGCTACTATACTAAAGCCGGCCAGCCGCAGCAAACTACTTAACCCAAAGAGGAGGGGGCTGCCCGTTTGTATCAGCCGCTCGCTCCCTCGCATAATGGCGAGCATGTTGGCTATCCCGCATGCGGCTCCAATCGAAAGCGCCAGACCGGCATACCAGGCCAACGGAACCAGAAGTAGCGAAACGGCGGCGGCAACCAGGAACGATCCGGCGGCCACGGACCACTTCAGACGATAATAGGCCGCGAGACCTGCCGTTGGCTCGGCGCCGCTGTAGCTACGTCGGTCCGAAACCATATCCTTCCCACTCTCCGGGGCGGCCGGCATCATGCCATCGACTTGGCCAGCAGTCGAAACGCCGAGTAAGCTCCCACGATGCCCCCGAGAATGAGCCCCGCGGGAGCGAGCAGCGGCGCCCCTAATCGCTGCCCCGCGACGACCCCGAGCACAAGCCCAACGATCGTCGAGCCGGCGAAGCTTCCGCCGGCCAACACTACGGGGAGAACCGACCTCACGATCGTGAGCCGGCGCCCGCCGGACGCTCGGCAAACGGGGCCGGATACTCGCCGTTGCGCAAGCGCGCCAAGAGCCACCGCGCGATTCGCGACGCGGCACGGCCGTCGCCGTAAGGATTGCGCGCATGAGCCATGGCGGCATAGCTCGCGCCATCCACCAGCAATCGGGTCGCCGCTTCGACGATTCGCTCGCAACTGTGGCCGACGAGGCGAAGCGTACCAGCCGCCAAACCCTCCGGGCGTTCCGTCTCCTCGCGCATCACGAGCACCGGCTTGCCGAGGCACGGCGCCTCCTCTTGCAAACCGCCCGAATCGGTGAGCACAAACGCCGCATCTCGGACGGCGGCGACCATCTCGCCGTAATCGATCGGGTCGACCAGCACAACTCCCGGAACGCCGTCGAGCGCGGCGTGAGCAACCGGCGCCACGCGAGGTGACGGGTGAACCGGCCAGTAGAGCTGCGGTCGCGCCGGCGACTCGGCAAGCTCGCGCAACGCCCGGCAAATCTCCGGCATGTGATCGTGGTTTTCGCGGCGATGCGCGGTCACGACGATGGCCGGCCGCTTCGGATCGAGCTCGGACCAACGGCGAGGTACCGACAGATCGGTACGCTTCGCGGTTTCGAGAAACGCGTCGATCACCGTGTTTCCGGTTACGACGATATCCGCAAGTGCGATGTTCTCGGAGCACAAATGCTCTTGTGCGAGCGGCGTCGGCGCGAAATGGTAGCTCGCGAGCGTCGCGGTCAATCGGCGGTTCATCTCTTCGGGGTACGGCAGCCAGCGATTACCCGTTCGCAATCCGGCTTCGACGTGTCCCACGGGAATTTGTTGGTAGAAAGCCGCGAGCGCGGCGGCGGTGCTCGTCGCCGTATCGCCGTGGACCAACACGACGTCGGGCCGCACCTCGCGAAGAACCGATTCCATTCCCTGCAAGACGCGCGTGGTGATCTCGGTCAGACTCTGATCCTCGGTCATGATGTCGAGATCGTAGTCGGGCGTTATTGCAAAGAACTCGAGCAGATCGTCGAGCATCCCGCGATGTTGACCGGTGACGCAAACGCGGTGAAGGATCTCGGGATGGGAGCGCAACTCGGCAACGACCGGCGCCATTTTAATCGTGTCTGGGCGGGTTCCGAACACGCTCATCACCGCAAGCGGCGGCGCCACGGTCAGGTTGCGTGCCGGAAGACGTGCGTAAACTCCCCGGAAAACACCAGCGCGACCGCTCCCAACACGAAGCAGACGGCATAGAGAAGCAGCACGGCCTGACGGACGTTGAGGCCGAAGCGGAAGATCAGTTGATGGTGAAAGTGACCACGGTCGGCTTCGGTTATGCGCTTGCCGCTGCTCGCGCGCCGCACGATCGCCGCGACGGTATCGAGCACGGGCAGCGCCAGCACGAGCAGCGGAACCACCACGCTAATGGCGATCGCGGTCTTACTTGCGCCGATTATCGAGACCGTCGCGAAAACGTAACCGATGAAGAGCGAACCAGCGTCGCCGAGAATGATCCGCGCGGGGTTGAAGTTATAGGGAAGAAAGCCGAGCGCCGCGCCGGCGAGAGCGATGACTACCAGCGCAACGACCGGATTGCCGTGAAGCAGCGCGATCACGAAGAGGAAGACGCTCGAGATCGCGGCGACGCCGGCGAGCAGCCCGTCCAAGCCGTCGAGAAAGTTGATCGCGTTCATCATGCCGACGTACCAGATCAGCGTGAGCGGAACGCCCGCCCACAGAGGAAAGTCGATCCAATTCGTGCCGGGGTTTCTATCGAATGGATTCGTGATGCCGGGAATGATGAATCCGTACATCATCGAGACTAATGCAACGACGATCTGCGCGACGAGCTTGTTACGCGGCCGCATCTGCATGACGTCGTCCCAGACGCCGACTCCGACGATCAGCAGGCTTCCGAAGAGGAGGCCGACGAGCCGGTGAACCGCGTCGAACTGATCGATCGAGGGCAAGAGCGTGAAGGGCGATCCCATCGAGACGCCCAGAACGGCGAAGAGCGCAAACGAGAAACCGAAGAAGACCGCTATCCCGCCGACGCGCGGCTTCGGCGAATCGTGCATCCTCCGCTCGTCGCCATCCGCATCGACAATCCCGAGTCGATTTGCGAGCCGTACGATCAACGGGGTCGCGAGCAAGCAGACTACGGCGGCGATGGCAAAGGCTGCCCCGTAGATGAGTCCGGCACCCAAAAGACGCGGATTCATCCGCGGGCGGATTCCAACGCGGCGTATCCAACGACCGCGACGCCCGCTTCGGCCAGCAGCTGACTTGCGACCGCATCCGGGTAGGCCTCGTCGTAGACGATTCTGGCAACTCCGGCGCTGATAAGCAGCTTCGAGCAGTTCACGCATGGTTGATGCGTGCAGTAGGCCGTTGCATCCTGAAGACTGACGCCGTGAAGCGCGCCCTGCACCACCGCATTTGCCTCGGCGTGCGTCGCTCGAAGGCAGTGCCCGTCGAGCAAGGTGCAGCCGACCTCCGTGCAGTGCCCGACGCCCCTCGGAGCTCCGTTATAGCCGGTGGTCAAGATGCGGTGAGCGCGCACCAGCACGCAACCGACTGACGCGCGCGGGCAGGTGGCGCGCGTGCTTACCGTGTGCGCGATCTGCATGAAGTACTCGTCCCAGCCGGGGCGCACAGACCGATTAGCGTCCTGCACGGAACACTAGGGCACGTCGTAGCGGGAGGTCAACTCACGAACCCGCTCGCCCAAGCGTTCGACCTGCCGGCGCTCTTCGATATCGTCGAACGCCTCGCATATGATACGCGCAACCTCGCGGCACTCGTCGGTTCCAAAACCGCGCGTGGTGATCGCCGGCGTACCGATGCGAATGCCGCTGGCGACCATCGGCTTCTGCGTGTCGAAGGGAATGGCGTTCTTGTTGACGGTGACGTTGATCTCGTCGAGATACGCCTCGACCGCTCTGCCGGTCAAGCCTTTGACCGAGACGTCAACCAGCATGAGATGCGTATCGGTCCCGCCGCCGACTAAGCGC
>JBAPZS010000483.1:0-1678 GCA_049285355.1 Candidatus Cybelea sp.
CCTTAACGGCATTCGCCCGCCCAACCGCGGCCGCGACCAGGCCATCGAACGTACTCCATGCCGTCGGACCCGCTGAGAGCTCATCGATCCGGCTGCGAATGGCCGCTAGATCCTCAACTATCTCCACATTCCTTCTCCGCAGCTTCCCCGATGCGTGCGAGCTGCGACAAAGTCTCATCGCAATAGCATCGCGAGCGTTGCTGCCGTAGAAATGATTCGATCGAGCCTTCAAGGGCGATAGCCGCCCGCGCCGCACGTTCAACAGGGTCGATTCCTAAGCTGCGCGCATCTCGCACGCGCTCGAGGAGCGATAACATACGGCGCAACGTTCGCGAATGGTGAAGGTGAGCTTCACCTACGACCATCTGCATCGTGCGACTGGTGCTGCCGAGAACGTCGACGGCCGGAAACCTCCCTGCCTGCGCGAGTTCAGCCGACAACGCGATGTGTCCGTCGAGGAGCGACCGCGCCGCGTCGCTTACCGGATCTCGTTCTTCGCCATCGCTAAGGACAGAGGCGACCAACGTGATCGACCCAAAGGCGACCGCTCCCGCAACCTCTACCAGGCGTGCCAGCTCGGCAAAGACGCTGGGAGGATACCCTCCGCGGCCAGTGCTCTCTCCGGAGGCTACGGCAAGCTCGCGTGCGGCCGCGGCCACGCGCGCTAGACTGTCGATCACGAGCAGCACGTGCAGACCACGTTCGCGAAGAGCCCGCGCGTGCGCAGTTGCGACGCAGGCCGCAACGAAACGCTCCTTTGGCGGGCGATCGCTGGTAGCGCAGACGATCGTAGTTCGTTCGTCGCATCGAGCGATCCACTGCTGCGCCTCACGGCCGCGCTCGCCGACGAGCGCTACCACAACGGCATCCGCCTCGCATGCGTCGACAAGCCACTCCAGAAGAAACGTCTTTCCTGCGCCGGGTGCGCCGAATATGCCCACCCGCGCGCCGCGTCCGATCGTAATCAGGCCATCCAGGACGCGTATTCCAGTCCACAACGGCGAATCGATAGCCCGGCGTTCATTCGGTTTTGGCGAACGAAGGTCGAGCGATACGAGGCGTCCGCAAAGAACCGTGCCACCATCGAGCGGTGCGCCGCCGGCATCGATAGCACGGCCAAACGCGCACGTACCGAGGCAAAGTCGCGACGGTTGGATCAAGGAGCGCATGCGGCGACTGCCGCACTGAGGCGCGTTTGCAGGCGCAGGTCAATCGTTCCGCTGCGCAGCTCCGCGACGATATCGCCCGGGGCAAGCGTCTCGTCGAAGACTGCGTCGATCTCAAGCGCGCCGAGAGCGTCCCGATCTCGCGGATGAATGCGGACCGCGAGGATCTTCTCGTTCATGAATCTTTCGCGCGCCTTCGCGGCGATGGCGCCGATATCGGCGGGCCCGAGCTTTAGCTCGCGGGCCAATACGGTCTCCGCGATCTGCGCGAGCAGCTGTTGCACCGCCATATCGAGCGCATCGGCCACGGCGGCCCGGAAACGGCGCACTGCCCCTAAAGCCAATGCGCATTCTTTCAAAGTTTCGCTTTCGTGGGGCCGCGCCGCGGCCGAGACTTCGGGAACGAGATGCGCGGACGGGGTGGGTGCAGGCGGTTCCGCACGCGTCGGCGACAGAAAGACGGCAAGTGGAACGAATCCGTCAGACATGGCGTCGCAGCAGGTCTTCTGCGT
>JBAPZS010000484.1:0-20287 GCA_049285355.1 Candidatus Cybelea sp.
GCATAGGGAACCCGACCACCCGGCCCACCGGTGAAACTGTGGAGCACCTGCTCTGAGCCCGACGGCGTTATCGTATAGATCGTCCCGTCGGTAGTCGACTTTTTCGTCGGCTTGGAACTCGGGTCGAGTGCGTTTGTCGAGCCGCCGTAAGCCGTCGTGCCGTAGAGCTGCCCGTTCAAGACCGTTAGACCCGCAAAAGGCTCCCTGCCGTCCGTTCCGTTTCCGAAGCTGTGGAGCACGCTCTCCGAGCCCGACGTCGTGACGGCGAAAACCGTTCCCTTTTTATATTCGCCGCCTTGCTGCGTGGTGCCGTAGAGCATGCCGTTCAACTCCGTCAGCCCCGCGTAGGGATAAGCGCCATCGGCCTTGCCCCCGAAGCTATAGAGAACGGAGTAATTTGAACCGGTTGGACTGATCCTGAAGACGGTCCCGTGATTACTCGTCCCGCCCGAGGTCGTCGTGCCGTAGAGCATGTTGTCCACGTCGATCAGAGTGGCAAGCGGCAGCGCACCGTCGGCCCCGCCGGTAAAACTGTGAAGCACTTGTTCGGCGCCGGAAGTCGTGACTTTGAAGACCGTTCCAGTTCCGGTCGAACCACCGTAGTAGGTTGTGCCGTAGAGCGAACCCTTGTGGCGCGCGCGCGGCGGCGACATCAAACTCGCGCGCGGGAAATTCCCGTCTTTTCCGTTGAACGACCAGATCACATGCTCCGAGCCGGACGTCGTGAGGGCGAAGACCGTTCCTTCGTTGTGCTTGCCGCCCGTCTGGGTGGTGCCGTAAAGCGTGCCGTTGACGTCGATCAGTCCCGCATATGGCCGCGTACCGCTCGGGTTGCCGGTGAAGCGGTAAAGGACGCTCTCACTACCGGAAGGGCTTATCTGGAAAACGGTCCCGCACCCACTCGCCGGATAGCAGTCTTTGCGGAGAAGACCACCGAAGTTCGTCGTTCCGTAAAGCGTGCCGCCGAGAGGGAGCAAAGCTCCAACCGGGACTATTCCACCGGCGTTCTTATCGAACACATAGAGCGTCTGGAAGTTCGAGCTGCTCCTTGTTACCTGACTCGTCGTTACCTGACTCGTCGCTGGAAGTGACGAAGTTGCCGGGATGCGCGAGCAGCCAATCAGAATGACGACACACAAAGCCGAACCAACTCTACGCATGAAACGCTGTCTCCCCAATCGTCCTAACATCGTGCTTTCACCTTCTCCGATAAGGTGCTTAGCCCTCCCGAAAGAATCCCAAGCGCAATGCACGCAGCGACGTCGGGGCAGGTGCCGGTGCGGTATCGGAGAAGCCACGGCACGACGTCAGAACGATTGGAATAATTGGAGGTTATAGCATGGCGCTTCGCGCTTATCGATCAGTAGTACCGGCGGCGGTGATACTCTTTGCGACAGCGGCCTGCGCGGCACATGCGGTTCCGTCCGCCGGCGACGCAGTCAGTCCGGCGCTGCAAGCGTCGAGCGCCAGCGCAAGCAGCCTGCCCGACGACTCGACGTCGATTCTTAAGAAGCTCACGAAGGACGTGGTCATTGGATCGACGGTCGATTCGGGTAACGGCGATGAGGGGCCGCGCGCGCTCACAATCGTTTCCAAAAAATCTCGTGGTGTGTTGACCAAAGGCCAGCTCGTATTCTGCAACTTCGAGGACTCGTCGGGGAACGCGGGCGCCGGGACTACGATCGAAGCCCTCAATCCAAAGCCAAACTCCAAGCCGGTACGCTTTTTTCAAAGCGACTCGATTAAGGGCTGCGACGGAGCCGCGATCAACCCCCAAGATGGTGTCGTGTATGGCGCAGGACTTAATAGCGGCAAGATCGTTGTGATCTCCAAGTCCGGAAAAGAGGAGAAGACCTACAGCGGTAAATACGTCACCGACCCGTTCTGGGACGTTGCCACGCGTCCCAAGCAGAGCTTCTCTCCGATATACGTCTTTGCCGGTACTACGGCGTCAGGAGGGATCCTAAGAATCAGCACCGGCTTCTACGGTAACGGGTTGGCGACGGAAGTGGCCAAGGGCTTCGGCGTGAGCGGAGGTTCGCAAGGTGAGCTGGCGCCGTCGGGACTATCGTACAATCAGGGCCTCGACACTCTCTACATCGTAGACGGCGTAACCAATACGCTGGTGGCCTTTTCCAATGCGAGCAAGCTTTTGGATAAGGATGAAATCATCGTCGAGTCCGGCGGAAAGACATTCAAGTGCAAGTATCCCAAGACCGCGTGCGCGAGCCTCGTGTACAGCGGGTCGCCTCTGGACGCACCGGTGGCTGCCACGTTGCTTCCCAACGGCAATCTCATCGTCGCCAATACACAAGGGACGGCCAACACGCTGGTCGAGCTGACGCCCAAAGGTAAGGTGCTTGACACGAAGGTGGTCGACCAGAGTTCGACGCAAGGCGTCTTCGGGCTCGTCGCCCGCGGGACAAACGATGCCACCACCGTTCTCTTTTACACCGATGCGAATTCGAACACCCTTCACGAGCTCGAGCAGTGAGACGCTCTGAGGACGTACGCTAAAGTAGTACGTTGGCACGAGCCCGCTCCGGCGGGGGTATAGGCTCCTCATGAGTGTGCTCTCCGGCGGTCAGAGGCCGATGGGACGCGCGGCCTTGCCGACAATCAGGTTGACCGATGACGAGCTCGGCGTGGGCGCGAGTTTGGGCAACGGCGCGATTTGGATCAATACCAAGAGCACGGGCGCAGTGGAACGCGTGTTTTCGAACGCGTTTGCGCAGAGCTTGATCGGCACGATCTCGGTGCGGTACGGCGGTTACGGGCTGCCCGCGGGCATGCTTGCAGATGGCGCGGGCTCGTCGAGATCGTCTTACATCGCGCTTCGCCCGGACGCTGCGCATCGGAACTTCGAGATTCACCCCGCATACCAACGAGTTTCATTTAAGCTTGGCGGCGTCGTGGACATCAGCGAAACCACCTTCGTCCCGCTGGACGCCATAGCGCCGGCCGGCAACGACACGCCTATGGCGTACGTTGTCGTCGATCTGCGCAACACCGACGACGTAGAGCATTTCTTTCGCGTCGTCGGCTCCGCGCGCTTGCGCGGCAGCATGCTGCCGGACGTGCAAGCGCGCTTCGACTCAGACCGATGTGCATTGGTCGCGTCGAACGTTTCGCAGCCGCAAGCCGTCCGCGTATTCGGCATCTCGGAGCCGTCGTCGCGCTTTGAGACGACATTCGACTTTGGCAGAGTATACGATCCGATGCACGTCCACACCCTGGACAACAAAATTGCGACCGTTGGCGACGTCTTGGGGCAATTGCAGGTCGATCTGACGCTGGAGCCCGGGCAACGACGCTCGATCTGCTTCAAGGCGGGAGTGTTCGCGGAAGGCGAGGGTAGCGCGCTGGAATCGTATGCGGCCGCGCCGGGCCACCAGACGGCCTTCGAACGCACGATCGAATGCTTGGAAGAGGTGTTGTGCCGCAGCCAGGTTCTTACGCCGGATTCGTTGATCAATCAAGGCGCCCTCTGGAGCAAAGTCAACATGCGTCGCGTGATGGCAAAATATCCCGAGGGCCCGGCGTTCAGTAACGATCCTGGAAACTACGCAAACGTGGTCGGTCGAGACAGTGCCTGGTTCGTCTATGGTTGCGACCATTTCATGCCGGAGTTTTCGCGTCAGCTGCTCGAGAGCGTCGCAGCGCGTCAGTACGCAAGCGGGAAGCTGCCCGAATACTATGATGCGGTAACCGGCCAGATTGAAGACGACGGCCTTAACATCAACGACGACACGCCCTTATTCATTCTTGCGGTCAATCATCATTTTCGGTCCACCGGCGACGTCTCGTGGCTGGAGTCGGTGTACGCAAAAGTTGCCGCCGCGGCGCGGTATATCGTCGCTCAGATCGACGATCGCGATCTCATCTTTTGCTCGGCGAACGACCCGCGGGGGAACGTTTGGTCAATCGCCAGCTGGCGTAACATTATCGAGTTGTACAGCATTAACGGTGCGGTTACTGAAATCAACTCCGAATGCGTCGCCGCGCTCCGCGCCGCCGCTCACCTTGCAGACAACCTTGGCCGACCGGATGCCGAGAGGCAAGAGTTCGCCGGCGCGTCGCAACGCATTCAAGCAGCCATGGCGAGGCATCTGATCAACCCTGAAAACGGCTTGTACTATCTAAACATCGATGTCGACGGAAACGTGCACACCGATGTAACGGGCGACGAGGTTTTTCCGGTGATCTTTCGCGCCTGCGATGACGAGACGGGCTTTCGCATCATTAGCCGCCTCAACGCACCCGACTTTTGGACGGCCGCCGGGCTTCGAACGGTTTCGCGAAACGATCCGCTTTACGATCCGACGCACTACGCGGGACTGATGGGCGGCGTGTGGCCGGGATTGACATGGTGGTATGCGTTTGCAGCGGCGCGTTATCATCCGGACTTCATGGTGCGGGCGTTGCGGTCGTCGTTCGAGCACTATGCTGCGAATCCGAAGAAAAACAACACCGTTCCCGGCCAGTTCAGCGAATGGTTCGACGGCGAAAGCTTAACGAACAGGGGGATGCGACTCTCGCCGTGGGAGCCGCCGCGCTTTTTCTGGGCTGCGATCGAAGGTGTGTGCGGCCTGATGCTAACCTCCAGCGTTCCGCAAATCAATCCGCTGACCCCGGGGCATTGGTCCTGGGTCGGCATCCGGCGATTGTGCTACCACGACGCGTTCCTTTCGTACTTCGCCATCCGGCAAGCCGGGGGCCGGATGACCATCTACTCGACTGCACCGCTGAAGAGCGACTGCGACGTTCTGCTCTTTGATACCGATGTGTCCGACGACCTCCGCGTGTTCTCGGACTCCGTCGTCGTCATCGCTCTCGCGCGCGAAGAGCGAATCGTAATACTCCTGGGAAACACCGAGCAGAATACGGTCACTATACCGATCAACGTCGAGGACGTCGTCGATCTGTCGCGGCGCTACACGTTTCGCCTTTATAACAGCGAAAGGCGCGATTGGGAGCCGCCGGTGATGCGCGGCGGGGAAGAGCTGGCCGGCCTCGCGGTGTCGATCGAGGCCAACGGATTCCGCCTAATCGAGCTCACCGCGGACGCGCAGTAGACGCGAGTCGTAAGATCGGCGTGCGGCTATTAGCCGCTCGCTCGCGAAGGGGAGCGTCACTTCTCACCGTATCTTCTGGTCTCCGATGCCCGGCGTGAGTCGAGCTACCGCATTTTTTGGAGGCGCACGATGGCGAGTTCAAACGGTAAAGCACAGTCTTCGAAAGACGTTCAGCGTGAGGTGCTGCCTATTCCGGACCGGCCTTATGCGGGCTTCGTCGCGTACGATGCCAAGGACCCGGACTCAAAGTTTGCGCCGATCGAGCCTTTGCGGCCGCCCGAGAATGCGCCAAACGTGCTCGTTGTGCTGATCGACGACGTTGGGTTCGGCGCGTCAAGCGTTTTCGGAGGTCCGTGCCAGGCACCAACCGCCGAACGGATTGCCAAGGATGGACTGCGCTACACGCGCTTTCACACGACGGCCCTCTGCTCGCCGACGCGCGCGGCACTCTTGAGCGGACGTAATCACCACACCGTCGGAATGGGCGGCATCACGGAGATCGCCACATCCGCGCCGGGCTACAGTTCCATGCGGCCGAACACGATGGCTCCGTTGCCTGAGATTCTTCGGCTCAACGGCTATTCGACCGCGCAGTTTGGTAAGTGCCATGAGGTTCCGGTGTGGGAGACCAGTCCCGTGGGTCCCTTCGATCGCTGGCCGACCGGATCGGGCTTCGAATACTTCTACGGGTTCGTTGCCGGCGAGACCAATCAGTGGTACCCCGCGATTCACGAGGGCACCAAGCTCGTGGAGACGCCCAAGACGCCCGAAGAGGGCTATCATTTCATGGAAGACATGACGGATCGCGCGATCACCTGGGTGCGGCAGCAGCGGCTGCTCGCCGGCGATAAGCCGTTCTTCATGTATTTTGCACCGGGGGCCACGCACGCTCCGCACCACGTCCCCAAAGAATGGGCCGACAAATACAAAGGCAAATTCGATCAGGGCTGGGACAAACTGCGCGAAGAGACGTTTGCGCGCCAAAAGAAGCTCGGAGTGATCCCGCAGGACTGCGAGCTCACAGCGCGCCCGAAAGAGATCCCGTCGTGGGATTCTCAAACGCCCGAGTTCCAGCGCGTACTGGCGCGCGAGATGGAGGTCTACGCCGGTTTCTTTGAGTTTGCCGACCATCATATCGGGCGCCTTATCGACGCGCTCGATCAAATCCAGGCGCTGGACAATACGCTCATTTACTACATTATCGGTGACAACGGCGCCTCAGCCGAGGGTACACCGCAAGGCACCTTCAACGAAACGATCCCATTCAACGGGATGAGCGCGCTCGAAACGGTTGCTTTCCTCACGCAGCATATGGACTTGCTCGGCGGCCCGCAGTCGTACAACCATTACGCGGTCGGTTGGGCCCACGCCATGGACACGCCGTATCAATGGACGAAGCAAGTGGCATCGCATTGGGGCGGCACGCGTAACGGCACGATCGTGCGCTGGCCGAAGGGCATCAAAGCTCAGGGCGAGATCCGGCATCAATTCCATCACGTCATCGATGTCGCGCCGACGATCCTCGACGCAGCTGGGCTGCCGCAGCCGTACTTTGTTAACGGCGTAGGGCAGGTCACGATGCAGGGCGTCAGCATGCGCTACAGCTTCGCCGACGCCGCAGCGGCAGAGCGCCACGAAACGCAGTACTTCGAAATGTTCGGCAATCGAGGAATCTACCACAAGGGCTGGACGGCGGTCACGCGCCACCGTACGCCGTGGATTATGACCGGAGCGGCGCCGCCGTTTGACGATGACGTTTGGGAGCTCTACGACACCAACAAAGATTGGTCGCAGGCGCACGATCTCTCCAAAGAGATGCCCGACAAACTGCGCGAACTGCAACGTCTGTGGATCATCGAAGCGACGCGCAACGGCGTCTTGCCGATGGACGATCGCGGCGCCGAGCGATTCAACTCGGACCTTGCGGGACGACCGGTACTCGTGCGAGGGAGTTCGCAGGTGCTCGCCAACGGGATGGGCGACCTCAACGAGAACGGCCTCATTAACGTAAAGAACAAGAGTCACTCCATAACCGCGCAGCTCATAATTCCCGAGGGAACGACCGCCAACGGAGTGATCTTATCGCAGGGCGGAATCGGCGGCGGCTGGATGTTGTATGTCAAAGACGGAAGGCCGACGTATCTCTACAACCTCGTCGGCCTGAAGAAAACCGAGATTGCCTCCGAGCAACCCCTCACATCGGGCACGCACCAGGTCCGGATGGAGTTTGCTTACGATGGCGGCGGTCTGGCGAAGGGCGGTACGGTTACGCTCTACATTGACGGGAAGCCGGTCGGCAACGGGCGCCTCGAGGAGACCGCACCGATCATTTTCTCGGGCGATGAGACATCCGACGTCGGCCTCAAACGCGGCTCTCCGATGATTCCGGAGATGCCGGCCGCAAAGAGCGCGTTCAACGGAACGGTCTTCGCCGTTGCTATTGAAACCAGTGGCGAGAGTACCGACCACTTGTTGGATCGCGAACAGGTGCTCCATATGATCATGGCGCGGCAGTAGGCGTTTCTTCGATCGAGTCGACCCGATCGGGATAGAAGGCCACGTACTCTTTGATTTTGGCAACGGCGTCGTACGGCGCTTCGTAGGTCCATGCCGCGTTCTTGCCGCGACCACCGCGGATCTTGATGCTGTAATAAGCAGCGTCGCCCTTGTACGGACAGTAGCTTTGGTTGTCGCTGCGCTCCAGCACTGACATATCCACGTCGTCGCGGGGAACGTACTGGACGGCGGGATAGTCGCTCTCGCGCAGCGTCAAGGCACGTGTCGTGTCGGCGATGACTCGCCCCGCGACGCTGACCCGAACGCGCGATCCGTTGCGGTCGATCGTAATGGGATGCTCGGAGCTCGGGATTCTAACGGTTTTCATGACGTTGAGTTTGTGAGCGCCAGATACGCGCCGATTACGTCGCGATCGCCCAAACCGGCTTTCAGGGCGCCTTCCCATTGCGTCGCAATCGCTTGTGCCATCGGTAGCGTTCGCTGCGCGCGGTTCGCGGCGTCGAGGGCAAGGTGAAGATCCTTCGATGCTAGGGCGAGTGAAAAGTCGGGATCGAACGACTCGCGCTCGATCTTGGCTAGCTTGGAGAGCGCCCACGGTGCGTCGAGTGCGGTGGAGCCGATGCACGTCGAAACGTCGTTGAGGGAAACGCCGAGCGACTGCGCGAGCACGGCCGTCTCGGCAATTCCTTCGCCAAGCACGGCGAGCCACGAGTTAAGAACGAGCTTCATTCGCGAGCCGGCCCCGGCGTGCTCCCATCGGATCGTCTTCTGACCGAGCGCCGAGAAGACCGGCGCCAGCGCGTCAAGCGCCGCGGCAGGCCCAGAAGCGAGAATCAGCAGCTTCCCCTCTTCCGCGGGCACCTTCGAGCCGGATACTGGCGCGTCCACGTATGCGACGTCGGGCCTATGCTGTTTTGCGAGCGCGATGGCGCGCTCGGTTCCATCCACGCCGATGGTGCTCATCTGCAACCACGTTGCGCCGCGCGGCATCGCGGCCAGTGCCTGCGGCATGGTCTCTTCGATCGCAGCGATCGTAGGAACCATCGTGATCGCGACGCCGCTGTCACGCACCGCTTCCTCCGGGGTCGGTGCGACCCCGGCGCCGGCCTCAGCGAGCCGGGCGGCCACAGCGGCAGTACGGTCCCATACGCTTACTCGCATCCCCGCTGCGAGCAGCCGGCGTGCGAACGCCGACCCCATCGTCCCTATGCCGATGATCGCAATGTTCTGAGTAGACTCGCGTGCTGTTTGCGTAGCCATGTCGCTCAAGACGAGCGTGCGTAGCGGGAAGTTGCGCCGACCGGCAGGCGACGCGCTCGGAATTGGAAGAACATCCTGGGCGACTAACCCGTCTAGTGAGGGCAGTGCCATGCAGCGACGCGTCGCAACCCTTCTGGTTCTCTTGCTCGCAGCCGCCTGCTCGGGTAACGGAGGCGGCAGTGGCACCAACGGCGCGGCCCTGCTCCAAGCCGGCACCGACGGTGCGGATTGGCTTATTCCCGGAAAATCCTATTCGGGCAATCGCCTGACCACGCTGACGCAAATCGATCCGTCCGACGTCGGCACCTTAAAGAAGGCATGGGTAACTGCGGTTAAGGACGACGGCGAAGAAGAAGCCTCGCCGATCGTTTGGAACGGCACGGTTTACGTCTCGACGTCGCACGACAACGTGCTGGCTCTAGACGGGAGAAGCGGCGCACTCAAGTGGGCGTTTGGCTACAGCCCTGCATACGAGCTGCAATATGCGGTCAATCGCGGCGTCGGCCTATCGGATGGGAAGCTGTACATCGTCACGCAAGATTGTCGCCTCGTCGCGATTGATACCACGAGCGGCAAGCAGGTATTCAACGTGCCGGCTTGTCACGATACGACGAACACGTGGTACTCGACTGCGGCGTACGTCTACAAAGACAAGGTCATCGTCGGAACCTCCGGCGGCGATCTCGGTGGAAGCGGATTAGTCAGCGCGTTCAACGCGCAGGACGGCACTCGACTATGGGACTGGCATACGGTGGCGCAGCCGGGTGAACCGGGCCACGATACCTGGCCAGGCGACTCGTGGGTTCACGGCGGCGCTGCCGTCTGGGCCGGCCTCTCGATAGATCAAAATACCGACACGCTCTATGCGGCCCCCGGCAATCCAGGACCGAATCTAACGACGTACGGTCGCGAGGGTGCGAACCTCTACGCCGATTCGGTCGTGGCGCTCGACATCTCCGGCCCGACGCCGAAGCTCAAATGGTACTACAAGGTCTCTCCCAACGACGTACACGACAACGATCCGTCGATGCCCCCGGTACTCTTTACCGGCAACGTCGGCGGAGTGAACCGCCAACTATTGGCGGTGGGCGACAAGGCCGGCAATTTCGTTATCTTGGATCGCACGACCGGCAAACTTGTTAGCCGCATGGCCGTGAGCAACCAAAACGGCATCTTCACAACCGTGCCGACGGTTGCCGGAACGTTTGCATGTCCAAATCACGGCGGCGGAATCGAATGGAACGGCGGCTCGTACGATGCTACGACGAATTACTTTGTCATTCCCAGTACGCAAGAGTGCGCGATCTGGAAAATCACTTATACCGGAACGGTTCCGTACATCCCGGGCCAGCCGTATACGGCCGGCCCCCTGCCCAAACGCCGGCCGGCGACCGGCGTCGTGACGGCGGTAGACGTTTCCACCGGTAAATCTGCGTGGCGCGACCAGCTGCCCTATGCGGCGCAAGGCGGTGTGTTGGTCACGAGCAACGGTCTACTGTTCACGACCGACACCAGTGGCCGCGTCTATGCTTTAGACGCGAAGACCGGCCGTGAGCTCTGGCACGACGATACCGGCTCGGCCATCGTCGCGCCGATCTCTGCCTACAGCGTGAACGGCAACGAGTATCTCGTGGTGGAGGCGGGGGAAGCGGGAAACCAGCAGACGCCAAATCTTCCAAAATCGCAAGGCGGGCGCGTCGTCGCGTATGCGCTCGGCGTGACGCAAACGGCGATGAACGACAGCACTGGACAGCCCGCGGTAGCGACGGTCGCCTCTACGAAGACGGAAAGCTCGGGCGCATCCTCGACGGCAACCGGTCGCGTACCGTATACCGCGGCGCAAGTGAAGAGCGGCGCCACGGTTTATAAAAAGCAATGCCTGTCCTGTCATGGAGCTCGGCTGCAGGGAGTCGCCGGACCAGCGCTGACCGGACCGGCATTCGCACACGCAAACCTTAACGTCGGCCAAACCTACGCGATAGTCACAAAGCAGATGCCGTTGACGGCGCCCGGCTCGCTCTCGAAATCGGATTACGCTGCCGTTATGGCATATATGCTCGCGTTTGGATGCGTTAAGTCGACGGGTGACGGCAAGCCATTTCCGCTCGAGCCCCCGCCGGAGGTCGCTAACGTGAGGGCCGGCGCCGCTACGTGCCCGATTTAGGTACGATATCGGGGCTAGCGCGCCTCGTTTCGAAGTAGACGCACGAGTTCGGCCGCCGGCATCATCCCCACGATCGCGCGCCGATCCGCCCATCCCATGGCCGGAACGCCGGTGGCGCCGGCGATGTGGGCCTCTTCGATGAACGCGTCGACCGTAGGAGAAAACCGGCGAGCTTCCCATGCGGCTTCCACGTCTGAGGCGGAGATGCCGAAGCGTTCGGCGATCGGAACGATGATCTCGCGTTTCGAGATGTCGGCGTGTTCGGCGAAGAACGCTCGCGAAACGGCGTGATAAAAGGCGCCCGTTGGATCGTCGCCTGCTTTAACGCGCACGAGTTCGGCCGTCTCGAGTGCGAACCGCGAGTTGACGTTTCGTTTTGGCGGGTCGATTGGAAGCCCGACTTCTCGTGCTAAATGCTCGAGCCTCGCCCGAACCTCCGGCCAGTCCTCCGGCCGAAACGGCTTCGGTGCCCCTTCGGGCGGCGTATCCGGGTGGATCTCAAAGGGAAGCCAACGCAGGTGAGCTTGCAGGTCTCGCGCCGCCTGTTCGGCCCAGACTGAGCCGAGATAGCAAAACGGTCAAATAACGTCGGCCCAGATGTTGATCACGCGACTCATGGCCCTCCATCATACCACGTGCTATTAATCTCATCTTGCGCGCCAAAAGACGCTATCATACTCCCGCAGGATCTCGTTGATGGCGCTTGCGCGTTCGACGGGCGAACGAGGACTGGGTCCGAAGGGATGACTCCCCCAACCGAAAAGAACCGGGCTCGCTAGTCGGATTGGAGGTGCACAATGTTGCAACAACGACCGTTCCCGGGAATCGCGGCTGTCCTAATTTTTGGAGTTCTCGCACTCGCCAGCTGCAGTGGTGGCGGAATGCAGCCAAACGCAGCGTCTCCTGCTTTGCAATCCCCGGCACTGTCGCAATCGGTAGAGCAAAATACGGGAGCGAGCGCTCTGTACGTCAGCGACTGGTACGGCAAGTCGGTCTTCCGCTACGCGCGCAACGCGGACGGAACGCTGGTGACGCCGGCCGGTTCCTCGCTCGTGCTCTCGTACAATCCCGGCCCGATTGCGATTGGGGCCGGCGGCGATCTGTTCGTAACTGATGAAGATTCCGAATACCTTTACGTTTACGCCAAGGGCGCCACAGGCTACGATCAGCCCAAGCGCGAGCTGGTCCTTCCATTCGTGCCGGACTGCGTTGCCGTCGACAGCGCGGGTGATGAGTTCGTGGGCGGCTTTACGAATAGTTACGTCGCGGTCTATGCGCCCGGCGCGCAAGGCAAGGCGAATACGCTGCAGCGAATCGCTCTGCCCGATCGTCATCGAGTCGTCAACAACGTTGCCGTCGACGCATCCGGCGATCTCTACGTTTCTAATACCAACGAAGTCAGTGAGTTTACTACACCAGTGACAAAGCCGACGTTGGCGCGAGCGATCGTCGGTTCGGGGCAGCAAAACGGGCCCTCCGGGATGGCGCTGAACAACGCAAGCGGTGAGCTGTACGTCGCCAATGTGGGTGACAACAACATCCTCGGTTATCCAAAGACGGCTAACGGTAAGAGCGGTCCCAATCGCACGATCTCTTCGGGTAGCCCACCGCTGATTGGCCCCGTAGGCGTTGGGCTCAGCGGCTCGGTGCTCTACTCGACGAGCGGCTCACGTCACCACGGGCCACCGGCAATTTTCGTGCTCGATGCGCTCGACCACCAGCAGAAGCCGAAGCAGGTTGTTACCGGACCGTACCTGGCGCTCCCGATCGGCGTCGCCCTCGGTCCATAGCCGGTCAAATGGTGGTCAGAGTTTGCGCTGTTGAGCCTTCAGGGCTAAGCAAGCTTAGGCTCGCATTCGCGACGGACGCCAGGATAGAAACCTGCTCGGCGATACGTGCAGCGAGGGCCTGGACATCGCTCATTCCAGCGAGGGGTTGCGCAGCTCCAGGCAGGTGCTTCTCTAGCGCTTCGGCGCGCGTCCCGGCTGCTGCCGCTTCGTTCTCAGCCGCCGCGCGCGCATCTTGCCACCGAACCATGCGCGCCGCAGCTTCCTCCGCTTCATGTTCCGCTGTGGTTAGCTTTGCCGAACATTTCTTTGCGTTCGCCTCGTGCCGTTCGACCAGGAAAAGCGTCTGCTCTGCCAACCTCCGAGCATCCCGTAGTTGATGCTCGAGCGCGGCGACCTGAGCACTCGCGGCTTCGGCGTCGAGCCGCGTCTCAACCACGAGCGTTTCAGCCTCTCTTAGCTTCAACGTCAAGGAGATGCGATGTTCTGAGCTGGCTTGCGCTAGTGCTTTGGCCTCCTGTTCCTGGATCGTCACAGCCTCAACCTTCGCTTTAGCGGCCGCATATTCGTCAGCAGCTTGCGCCGCCTTCGGTTCGCTTTTAAGCCGGTCTTCGAGAACGCAGGCTTCGAGCAGCAGCCCTTCCGCCGCTTTGCGCTGCTCCGATACGAGGCGTAGCGCCGCGGTCAGCGCTTCTTTACTCACTGCGGGTTGGGGGTGAACATCATCCGGCATTGCGGGCTCTACGGTTGGGGTTTCCGCTTTCGCCGTTTCCGCGCTGGACGTTTCCTCAGCGGGTTCAGCCTTTTTCACGGTCTGTGGTGAGGTTTGTCTCATTACGAACCGCGCGTCGATGACTCTTCGGCTAGCGAGTGTTTCTCCCCGACGGCCCGACTCAGCGGAATTCGCTCCCTGCGATTGGTTGGGCCCTTTCGCGGCGATCTCAACAAACGCAGCGCTTCTTTCCATCCGACTCCCATAAACCAAAGAGATGGCGAAAGCGAGAATTGCCAGGCACGCACAAACGATGATGGCAACTAACATGCCTAATGAAGGCGTGACCGGAAAAGGATTGGTGCGACGCCTGCGAGTCTCGATAGTGTGACTTGTAAAGTCATAATGCTGCTAAGACGGCTTGCGAATCAGCGTTTGCCCAACCGGGAAGCTGCTGAGAATCTGCGGCCGGCTTAGCCGGCTGCGATCTCATAAAAAACCTAGCATCATGTTTTCCCAAGTGTCAAGCTCTCGTGGCGGCCACGCTGAACTCAGTGCTTACGAATGTAAAATTGGTACAAATGTGCTAGTACGAATGTACCGTGAGCTAGAGTCGGAGACGAAGTCTGTCTGCGCTCGCTACTCCGTGTCGACCGGCAAGCCGGAGGGCTTTTGGTGGAGAAAGTACGCGCGCGAATACTTCGAGCCAATCGTTTTAAACGGTCGCGGCGGCTGGTAGAAGTCGAACATATCCGACATGCTATTCGTCGTACTGTCGGTCGTTCCAAGCCGTCCAAGGTTGAACGTGTCCTCGATGAACTGCACGATGCTGCCGAATTCATAAACGGTGTTGGAGATATAGCCCGACCGATTCGACGGTCCTTTACGGGCGTAAGGTGAAACGACGATCATCGGCACGCGAAAGCCGGGGCCGCCTTGTTTGTCGAACGGCGGCGGCTTTACGGGATCGTAAAAGCCGCCCCAATCGTCCCACAGGACGATAATCGCCGATGAGTTCCAATCGGGACTCTCCCCGACGGCGTTAACGACGCTGGCCACCCACGATGGGCCGGTGTCGGACCCATCGCGCGGATGATCGGAGTTCTTTCCTTCAGGAATCACCCACGACACCGCCGGCAGTGCGCCCTTGGCGATGTCGTTGAAAATATTGGTTTCGGGCCAGGAAACGTTCGTGCCCCACTCGGGGCCGTACCGGACGGGTGCGATTACGTCAAATGCGTCCCAGATTCCGCCGGGATCGTAAAGCTTCGGCGTGTAGTATTTCCAGGAGAGTGACTTTGCGTCGAGCAGATCTCGCAGCGTTTCGTAGTCACTCCCGGACGACGGGAAATCGGACGTGCATGGAAACGGTCCGGCAAATCTTCGAAGCCGAAGACCGGTTGTAATAACCGACGTTTTCGTTCCGGGGGGCGAGTCGCACCCCCACGCTCCGTGGGAGTACGGCAGACCGTCGATCATGCTTTGGCTCGAACTGACCTCGGTGCCGCCCCGAATCAGGTCTTGATGGGCTGGAAAGCTGTCGCTGCCTTGCGTATCAAACATCGCATTGGCGAGTGCATATTCCTTTGCCATCGTCCAATAGGGGACGATTTGGCTCGGGTTGACGTAGTGATACGGAAGCCTTCCTTCAGCCCCACGGTCGTTTACAAATTTGACCCGGTTGAAGCCGTCCATGTTACCGCCGTCGTAAGCCTGCAGAAAAGCAAGGTACGCGTGGTTGAGGCTCAATCTGGCCCTGAGACTTGTCTCCATCAACTTGACGGATACGGTTCTCTGATTCTTGCCTTTCCCGTAAAGCTTCTTCCCAACGGTCGTTCCCGTGGCGCCTGGAAAGGTCGCAAAAAGATTGTTGAAGGTGCGATTCTCTTGAACGATGACGACAATATGCGCGATCGGAGAGGTGTACGATCCGGGCGAGTACGCGAACGCATTTATTCTTGATGGAACCGGCGCGGTAGTGCCCCCGCCGCAGGCGGAAAAGCATAATGGGGTCGCACACAACCAAAGAACGTAGGCAAGTCTCTGCATCGGAAGCTCCTCCCTAATCCGATTAGGCGTTGCCGGGCAATCTCCGTTCGCCGCTTAGGTCCTCCGAGCCATGGCGAGCCGAGGGCCTTCCTAAGGCAGAGGCGCCGCGGCCGCTCGTCGCAAAGTGCGAGTAATGCGCCAAGGACTAGCACGAGCGTTCTTGATTGCCGTAACGCTCGTCGTCGTCGTGATCTACTACATGCCGATCGGGCACTTCGATTTTGCGGAGAACTGGGGCGAAGGCACGTTCGGTATCACCATTCCAGCGCAGCGCGTCATCGTAGTGGAGGTGGATTCCGGCTCGCCTGCAGGTCGCGCGGGAGTTCGTGCCGGCGATCGGTTAGTCGCGTACGGCAACTACGAGACTTCGCCGCGTCTCCGTTCGGGCTACGTCGGCGAGCGCGAAACCGTCACCTTCGAGCGTAACGGCGTCGCGCGCACGCTAACCTTGACTGCGGTACCCAATCCGAACTTCACCGTCTGGCGACGCATCGGGGGCGTGCTGGCATACATACCGCCGACTGTCTTTCTCGTCGTTGCATTTTTGCTCGTCTACTTGCGCCCTTCGATAATGGCGTGGGCTTTGTACGTTTTTGCCATCGGCTACTTTGGTACCGGTCCGGTTTTCATGTATTGGTCGCACGCCTTGCCTCCATCCGCGTTTCTAGGGTTAAGTTTCATCCTGAGCACGGTCTTCGGACCGTGGAGCGCCCTGCCGCTGCTGCCGTTCGTGCTGCGCTTCCCCAACGGCGACGTGCTTGGCTGGCGCCGCCGGATCGATCCATTCGTGTGGGCGTTTCTCGCAATTTCCTACGCCGTGTACGTCGTCGAGTGGCGCATCTTTTTTGGTACGGAGTCGCTTCCGCGCTGGGATGTCATTCCGAGCGCCGTGATTCCACTGAGCGCATTCTTTTTCGCCGGGTTGATCGTTGCGAAGAACGTGGCAGTGGCGACGCCGAGCGACCGCCAGCGCTGGGGTTTCGTAACGATCGGGATCATCGCATCCTTCGTTGCATATGCGATTTATTACGTGCCCGGCGTGCCGTTTGCCGTCGGACAAGCCGTCGGCTTTGCCGTGGTGCTCATGCCGATCTGCATCGGCTATGCGATCTTCAGGTTGCGTGTACTCGATGTAAATTTCATCCTGAACCGCGCCCTCGTCTACGGGGTGTTGTCTCTCAGCGTCATCGCGTTGGTTTCGATTTTGGATTGGCTGTTTTCGCGCATGATTGCGATAGGGCGCCTGGCAATCGGTTTTGAGTTGCTCGCCGCGATCGGCATCGGGTTGCTGTTGGACCGCATCAACCGCAGCGTCGAGGGTTTCGTCGAGTCCGTCTTTTTCCGGCGGCGGCGCCTTGCGGAGAGATACTTGCGGCGCGCGGCATCTGCGCTCCCTTACGCGACCGATGAAGGCGCGATTGCCGACGGCCTGGTGCAGGTGCCGGTTGACGCGATCGATCTCGCGGCCGCCGCCTTGTACCGTCGGGCGGCCGGAGGAGCGCGCTTTGAGGGCGTCGCAACCGCGCAACGGACGACGATTGCGCCGGCCGGATTCGACGGAAACCACTTGCTCGTGCGAATGTTGCTTGCCGATGAGAAAGTGGTTTGGCTCGACGATCTACGTTCACAGCTCGATGCCGAGAACGCCGCAATTTACACTCTGGCGATGCCGGTGATGGTGCGGCACGAACTCGTCGGCTTTACCCTATACGGCGCGCACGTGAACGGCGCTCAGCTCGATCCCGACGAGGTCGAACTGCTCGAGCAACTGGCGATCGAGGCCTCGCGCGCGTACGATCACGTCGAGGCCGTGCGAATACGCGACCGGTACGCGCAGGTTGCCTCGAGCGAGATCTCGAGCGCGGCGACCTGAAATACACGCCTAGCTAACGCGTGCGCGCAGCTCGCTGCGAGATTGATAGAGACTCCAAAACCTGTCTGCGACGACCGTTGGATCGATGGCGTTGCCACTAGCCGTCGGAGTGCCCTTGACCGTGCCGTAGATCATGACCTCACCGACGTACACACCGTCGCCTTTTAGCCTCTGCGCAAGCAAACCGGCCAACTTGTTCTTTGCCGCATTCGCGAGCGCGATGCCCATCACGTTTTGGGCAGCGGCAAACTCGTCCATCTCCGGCGAGAGATCGCCGAATCCGCCGTTCGTTATGAGGATCGCGCCGTCGCCGGCGCTTTTGAGGTCCGGAAGCGCTTCGGCGGCGGCGGCGAGAAGCCCAAATACGGCTGCGTCGAAAATCCGATGCACTGCGGCGGGGTCGGCCGTGAGAAGATCTCCCGCGTCGGAGCCTCCGTACGCGTTCCAGTGAATTACGGTGATCGGGCCAAGCTCGGCGTGCGCACTCCGAATCGCCGCACGAATCGCCGCGGGCTCCGCGGCGTCGGCCGGGAACGCCGCCGCCGCGATCCCTACGGACTTGAGGGCTGAAACCCCGGTAGCGAGGTGCTCTTCGTTCCGGCCTACAAGCCCGACGGAGAAACCTTCCCGGCCGAACTTCTCGGCCACAGCAGCCCCATTGCCCGGTCCAAAACCTACCACGACAATGTTTTTTGACATGGTTCTCCTTTCGAATGCAACGCTTAGCTCGGCTGCTTCAGCGGCCAGAAGCGGAACCGAGATATGGCGTTGCGCGACGTAGCCTTCGTAGTGCTATACTCCTACCCCCGTAAGATTTGGAGGTTCGCAATGGAAAGCTCTTCAGGGTCCAAAAGGATCAACACAGTCGTTCTGGTTCACGGTGGTTTCGTCGACGGCTCGGGTTGACGGGGTGTCTATGACATCCTCGGCGGACAAATTGCTGAAGCTGCCTGGAAAACGAAGCCGAGTTGGTACTTGCTCGTCACCGACGACAGAATGATTCCGATAGCCGCCCAGCGCTTCATGTCTGAACGCGCGCATTCGAAAACTACGGAAGTGCCAGGCAGCCATGCGATCTACGTGTCTAATCCGCGCGCAGTTGCAGCCATTATCCAAGCAGCCGCAAGCGCGGAGTTAGCGATTAGCTAGGCGGGCCTGGCCTCAACTGTAAGAGCGTCATAGCCCGAACGCGTACACACTGCCGTCCCCAGAGCCGACGTAGACCACGCCGTTGGCCACCGCCGGCGACGAGAACACTTGGTTGCCGGTGCGATAGGACCACAGCTTGGCCCCCGTGGCGGCGTTAAGGGCGTATACTTGGCCATCCTCGGAGCCGACGTAAACCACATGGTGGGCAAGCGCGGGCGACGAGAGCACCAGGTTGCCGGTGGTGTAGGACCACAGCTTGACCCCGGTAGCGGCGTTGAGGGCGTACACATTGTCGTCGATGGAACCGACGTAGACCACGCCGTTGGACACCGCCGGCGACGAGTTCACGAGGTCGCCGGTGGTGTAGGACCACAGCTTGGCCCCGGTAGCGGCGCTGAGGGCGTACAGATTACTATCCTCGGAGCCGACGTAAACCACGCCGTTTGCCACCGCCGGGGATGAGTACACCTCGTTTTCGGTGGCGTAGGACCACAGCTTGGCCCCGGTAGTGGCGTTGAGGGCGTACACGTTGCCGTCCTCCGAGCCGATGTAGACCGTTCCGCTGGCCACCGCCGGCGACGAATCAACGACGAGCTGGGTGGTGTAGGACCACACCTTTGCCCCGGTGGCGGCTTTGAGCGCGTATACCTTGCCGTCCTCGGAACCGACGTAGACCATCCCGTCGGCCACCGCCGGCGAGGAGACCACGTCGTAGCCGGTGGTATAGGACCATAGTTTGGCTCCCGTGGCGGCGTTGAGCGCGTACACGTTTTTGTCGTTGGAGCCGACATAGACTACGCCTTTGGCCACCGCCGGCGACGAGAACACTTCGCCGCCGGTGGGAAAGGACCACAGTTTAGCCCCACTCGCGGCCTTGAGCGCGTACACATTGCCGTCGTACGAGCCGACGTAGATTTTCCCGTTTGCCACTGCCGCCGACGAGCCGCCGCAGATCGAGCCGGAGCAGCCCGTGAAGTAGGACCACCGCTTGCGCAGCCGGTGCGCTTTGCGTGGCGACAGAATCTGCTCGCGGGAATTGAATCGGCCGCCGGAGGGGATAAAGCCGAACTCCGACCAGTTCACCGAACGGCTTTTTGCGCCGTCGTAGGCCCCCGGGAACGCGCCGTTTCGACCGATTTCGCGCGCATTCGCACCGCCTTGCGTGACCGGTGCGAGATTTGCGATCGAGTCGCTGCTGTTGGCAGAGCACCCTGCCGCCGCGACGCCGAGCACGAGCGACATCGAGGCCAGGATTTGAGTCCTCATTGATATCTGTCTCCGAGTTTGATAAGCGAATTGAAAAGTACGCCAAGCCTGTAAGGAAAGTCTGAACGCCGAATTTTGGGCCGTCATGCGCCTGCGTCTGCGCCCGCTTATTTTCCGCGCTTCGGCGGGAGCGTAGTAGGCGTCAAGTTCGAGGCTAGAGTATTAACGACACGTGAAAGCATCCGTGGTGAGCGCGTATGGCGGTCCGGAAGTGATGAAATATCAAGACATGCCGGATCCCACGCCGGGCGCGGGCGACGTCCTCGTCAAGGTGGCCGGCATCGGCATCAACCCGGAAGACATGCTCGAGCGCAACGGCGACTTGAAGGGTCGGTTTCCGTTGCGTTTTCCCGCGATCATCGGCCTGGACGTCTCGGGAACGGTGGTCGCGACGGGCGACGGCGTCACCGACCTCAAGGTCGGCGAGCGTGTCTG
>JBAPZS010000485.1:0-22503 GCA_049285355.1 Candidatus Cybelea sp.
CGGCCGCGCTACCCGCGCTGGACGCGTGCGGCAAGAAGCCGCCCGCGGGCCCGCCGCCGCTAAGCGTCGATGCCGCCGCGGCCACACGTCAGAACATCGCGACCTATATTACGCTGGACGGACAGATCGCGCCGCTCGACCAATCGACGCTCGCTTTTCAACAGAGCGGCACGATCACGAAGATCAACGTGAACATCGGCGATATGGTGCACAAGGGTGCGCTCTTGGCGACCATCGACCCCTCCACGCTCCAAGCGCAGCTCCAGCAGGCGCGAGCGCAGGCCGCGCAAGCGGCGGCGTCGGCGCAGGGCGCGGTCGTGGGGTATCCCGTTGCGACGCAGACCAACTCGGCCGCCGTGCAGACGGCAAAAGCGTCGCTCGAGAACGCCAAGCTCGTCTATGACCAGAACCAACAGCTCTACAAACAAGGCTACGTCTCCGAAACCCAGCTGCAGCAGTCGCAGGCGAACTACGTGCAGGCGCAGCAGACCTACAACAATGCCGTTGTCGGGCTGCGCAACAACGCCGTCAGCCTCCAAAGCGTGAGGTCGCAAGAGGCGCAGGCCGCGGCGGCCTCGGCCCAGGCCCACGTCCTGAGCACCCAGCTGTCGCAGACCTACCTCTATGCGCCATACGACGCGGTCATCGCGAACCGGCTGCTCGATCCCGGCGCGTATGCCTCGCCGTCGCAGCCCGTTCTCCAGGTCGCCCGGATCGATCGAGTCTGGATCAACGTCAACGTTCCCGACGACGATCTCTCTTTCGTGCGTGCTCGCAGCACCGTGTCGTTCGAATCGTCGTCGCTCCCCGGGCGCCGCTTCACCGCGCCCATCCAGACGGTCAATGCGGTGCCGACCTCGGGAACGCTCTCTTATCTAGCCCGGCTCGAGTTGCAAAATCCCGGCTACGTCTTACGCGGCGGCATGCTCGTCACGGTGACGGTGACCAAGGAGCGCGCGGCCGGCGCCGTTGTCGTGCCTCGGAGCGCGGTAGCGCAGGGCCCCACCGGCAGCGTCGTCTACGTCGTCTCCGACAATAAGGCGCAAGCGGTGCCCGTCCGCGTCGGCGTCCAGACCGACACGCTGGCCCAGGTGATAAGCCCGCGCGTGCAGCCGGGAATAATGGTCATCACAACTCGCCCCGACGCGCTCAAGGACGGGAGCCTCGTTGCGGTGAGCAGCGCCGGCGCCGCGCCGGCGTCGGGCTCCGGTACGGTGCATTAAAACAATGAGACGTAGTCGTTTTCACGCGCGAGAAGTCGCCGCGGCGCTCGTGCTCGGCGTCCTTGCGACCAGTATCGCCTTGGCGCAAAGCGCGAATCCGAATCAGGCTCAAGGGATTCCGGGCGTCCAGATGCCCTCGCCGCTTCCGCAGCCGACGATTAGCGGTACTCCACTTCCTTATCCCGCCTACGGAACGCCGGCGCCCGACGTCGAGCAACTGACGCCCAAGAAAGGCGTTCCGCAGTCCATCTCGCTTACCGACGCGGTTCGGATCGGCGTTGCCCTCTCTCCCGCATTTGCAAACGACAATGCGCAGTGGGCAGCGATCCATGCCAAATACACCTCGGAGCGCCAGGCGCTCTTTCCCGCGGTTAGCGGCAACGCGCAGGCGGCCAAGTCCTACACCAATGGCACGACCTCGACGGTCAGCAGCCCGACGCCCGGAGCCGCAGCGGTCCCCGCGATTGGCGGAGTTCTCTCTCCGGGTATGGCGCCTGGTCCGACCAGGCCGCCGTTCGGGGTCTACAGTGCGAGCACGATCTCGAGTGAGTCGGCGACGATCTCCATCCAGCAGTTGATCTACGACGGCGGCCGGACGATCGCTGCGATCCGCTCTGCCAAAGAGGCCGACATCGCCGGCCGGGCAACGCTGCTCCGCCAGCTGCAGACGCTCGCGCTCAACGTCGCAAACACGTATTATGCGGTCCTCGAGGCGAACGCGACGGTGACTGCCGACGCGCAGCTCGTTCACGAGTTCGAGGTCAACGAAGCTTCGACCGCGGCCCAGATTCGCGCGGGCGCGGCCGCGCGTTCCGACATCGCCGCGGCGCAGTTCCAGACCGCGCAAGCGCGCGGCAATCTCGTGACCGCGCAAGGGACCGCGATCGGCGCGCAGGCGACCTTCGCGACCACACTCGGCCTCGACGCCGACGCCATGGTCGTGCCGCGCTCGCTTACGGCACAGCCCTCGGCGCCGAATCCCACCTACGCCGCGTCGCTGAAGCGTGCAATGCTCATGCGTCCCGACTTTATCGCCGCGATATACAGCGTGCAGTCGGCGCAGGAGGGGGTGCGTTACGCAAAGCTCGCGCGCTTTCCCATTCTGTCGGCGGCGGCAAGTGACGGCGTGAGCCGAACCTTCATCAACTGCATCACCACCACCGTAAGCTCCGAGTGTCCCGGGCCGCCGGCCTGGTCTAACGACAAATCCCTGGGGCTGAGCGTCTCGGTCCCGATCTACGATCAGGGCGTGACCAACTACAACGTTGCAGTCGCCGCATCGCAGCTCGATCAGGCGATCGCCACCTTAAACACGACGCGCCTTGCCGTCGAGTCCGACGTGCGTTCGGCGCTTGCGACGCTGATCTCATCGCGTGCCTCGCTCGTGCAGGCCCGCTCCGAGCTTACGTCCGCACAGGTATCGCTGGAGGCGACGCAGGCACAGTATCGCGTTGGAGCGTCGACGATTCTCAACGTCGTCACCGCGGAGGCGAATCTCACGACGGCGCAGTCGGCCTACATCACGGCGCTGTACGGCGTCTATACGGCCCAGCAGAACTATCTCTACTCCATGGGTCTAAGCGACGTTCAACTGTAAGGAGGCTCCTTAGATGGCGCCGGCAGCATCGAAGGCGCCGGCGACCATATCCGATCCAATCAATGCGGCGATCCTCGCAATTTCTGAGGATCGCCTGGTCGGTTTTCAGACCGATCCCTTCGGGGAGATTTCCCAGCGAACGCAACTCGCCGTCGATACCGTCATCGAGCGCATTGGGGCGATGCTGAAAGCAGGCACGATTCGCCGCGTGCGCCAGACGCTGCTCGCAACGAGCCTAGCCCGCGGTGCGCTCTGCGCGTGGGAGGTCTCCGCGGAAAAACTCGACGCGGCTTTCGAGTTTATGGTCCGCGACGATCCCTTCTCCGGACATGTCGTGATCCGCACGACCGACGCGATCTCGCCCGGGAGCAGCTATCGTCTGTGGACCACGCTCAAGGTTCCGCAAGGATTCTCTTTACGCAAGCACGCGCGGTGGCTGGCCGCGCAGGTCGGAGCGGCCCGTTTTTCGCTGATGCCTGCGAAGGCGCTCTTCACGTTGGGTGTCGGTCACGTTCGGCGGCGCGGCCTCGAGCCGGGCGCGCGCGCCGAGCAGCCCGCGCAACCGCTCGATACCAAGATCGTTGCACTCACGGATCTGGACTGGCGAGTCCTGGTTGCGTTGAAGCGCGAGTTCGCGCCGGCGGAACTCGTACGCGATCTTTGGGCCGCGCGCGCGCGCGAAGCGGGTCTCGACTACGAGCCGTTCGGGGAGGTTGCGCGGTCGCTCGAACGCCGCGGCGTGATCGGCCGCTTCTCGACCTTCCTCGAACACGTCAAGCCGACGGCCGGGAACGAACGCGTGACGCGCTACAACGCACTCTTTCACTGGGCCGTCCCACGCGGAATGGAGATCCGTGCCGGGTGCGAGGTGGGCCGGCACTTTGTAATCACGCATGCGTACTGGCGCGAAGGCGGGCCCGAGTTTCACGACGTGAACGTCATGGCCGTCGCGCACGGAATGGAGAAGGAGGTCGTGCTCGCCCACAAGGCGGCGATCGACGCTCACTTGCGGGAGGCGGGCATCGGCTACGCCTATACGAACGTCTTCTGGGGCGGGCGCAGCGAGATCAAGCCATCCGAGATCGTTCCTAGCGCCTACCGTCAGTACTGCGAGCGGCACGGTATCGATCCCGCGTCGATGCTTGCCGAGCCGGGTGAGGAGGGAGGCTCTGCATGAACCTGCGGTTGGTGAGCGCGGTGACCGTTTTTGCGGTCGCCATGGCCGGCTGTACCAAGGTTGCAAACGGCGGCGTCGCCGGCGGAGCGCGGAACGCCTGGACGGTGCCTGGAGTCTTTCGCTGGTCGGAGTTCGCCGATCCCAAGAACCTCAATCCGCTGCTCGACTCGGCCTCGCCGATGCTGGACCTTTCGATGTTCATCTATTCGTGGACCGTTCGTTACGACCAGAATGCGCGTCCCGTCCCCGATGCGCTACGCGAACTTCCGACGATCCAAAACGGAGATGTCAGCAAAGACGGGTTAACCCTTAAATATAAGCTGCGCCCGAACATGAAGTGGCAAGATGGTGTCGCGCTGACCTGCAAGGATTTGCGGTTTACCTGGCAGGTCGTGATGAATACCCACAACAACGTGGTGACGACCGATGGCTTTAAGGATATCGGCAGCATCGACTGTACGGATCCGACGGTGGCGGTCGTCCATATGAAGAAGGTCTACGCGCCGTTCCTTCAGCAGCTCTGGAGCGTCAACGGTAACGCTCCGATTCTGCCCGAGCACCTGCTTGCGAAGTACAACGACGATAAGGGATCGTTCAATACGGCTCCTTACAACTCGCTGCCGGTCGGCAGTGGACCCTTCAAAGTCGTCGCCTGGCACCGAGGCCAGGACGTGCGCATGGTGGCCAATCCGAACTTCTACCTCGGCAAGCCAAAGCTCAACGAAGTGATCTATAAGATTCTTCCGGATGAAAACACGGCCTTCACGCAGCTGCAGACGCACGAGCTCGACATGGTGGCGATAGGGAGCGGAATGAAGTGGCCCCAGTATCAAGGACTAGCGGCCGATCCGCACAATGGCCTGCGGGCGATTCGGGTCGAAGCGTTTCTGTGGTCGCACGTCGATTTCAATCTGCGGCATCCAATCGTAAGCGACGTCGTGGTTCGGCGGGCGATCGCATATGGCACCGATCGCAACGAGATAATCGAGAAGGTTCTACATGGGTCGGCGATTCCGGGGGAGACCGATCAACAGCCGCACTTCTCATGGGCGACCACCACGGACATAGCGCACTATCCGTACGATCCCGCGAAGGCCAAGGCGTTGCTCGACGCGGATGGCTGGAAGGCCGGACCGGACGGCATTCGCACGAAGAACGGTCAGCGGCTCGAGTTCACGCTCAGCACGCAGACCGAGTCGAACGTCGGAAAAGCCTCGGAGATCGTCCTTCAGCGGCAATGGCGGGATATCGGGATACAAGCCGACGTAAAGAACTATCCAACGAGCGAGTTCTTCGACAACTCCACAAACGGCATTCTGCAAGGCGGTCATTACGACGTCGCATCGTTCGCGTGGTTCGGTGCGGCCGATCCCGACGACAGCGCGATCTACTCGGGCGATAATTTTGCGCCCCACGGGCAAAACGCGATGTTTTGGAATAATCGCCGGGCGACCGACGCGATGAACGATGCGCTCAAGACGGTCGATCAAGCTCGCCGTAAGCGCGACTATACGGTCGTGCAGCAGCAGCTCGCGCTCGACGTCCCCACGATCATCCTGTACTTTCGCCGCGACCCGTACGTCTACAACACCGACTTGAAGGGATTTGCGCCTTCTCCGGTCATCTCGGCATTCTGGGATCCCTGGAACTACTCAATCTAGAGTGTCGACACTAAGGAGCTTCGACGATGAATAGACGCTTTCTCCACGTCGCCACGGTTATTGCGGCGGTGGCCGTTGCAAGCGGCTGTACCAAGGGAGGTGCGGGCGGCGGCGGCGCCGGCGGTCGCGTGAACGCCTGGACGCAGCCGCATGTGTTACGCTTTGCCGACGCGGGAGACGTCAACACGCTCAACCCGCATCTCGGACAGGTCCTCGATATCGGGAACCTCTCGTCCATGACGATGGCGTGGCTAATCAAATGGGATGAGCAAAATCGTCCCTATCCCGAGTTGGCGACGGCGATCCCCACGCAGGCAAACGGCGGAGTCAGTAAGGACGGGCTGACGATCACCTATCACATTCGTAAGGGCGTGCGCTGGTCGGACGGCGCGCCGTTCGATGCCGACGACGTCGTCTTCTCGACGCGGGTCGTGCTCAATCCCAACAACAACGAGGTCGGTCGTCTGGGGTGGGACCTGATCACAAAGATCGACGAGCCCGACAAGTTTACCGTGGTCTACCACCTGAAGCGGCCGTACTCGCCGTTTATCGAAACCTTCTTTTCAAGCTCCGGCGCCAATCCGTGCATTCTTCCCAAGCACCTGCTGGCCCAGTATCCCAACATCAACCACCTCGCCTACAACTCGCTGCCCATTGGGATTGGCCCGTTTAAGTATCTGCGGTGGGATCGCGCGCAGGATATCGTCCTGGTGCCCAATCCCCTCTACTGGCGCGGCCAGCCGAAGCTGCAGAAGATCGTCTATAAGATCGTTCCCGACCGGAATACCGTGCTCGCGCAGCTCGAAGCCAAAGATATCGACATGTGGAATCTCGTCCCGGGAACCTATCTCGCGCGAGCCCAGGCAGTCCAAGGGATGGCCATCCGGCGCCAACCCAGCTACTTGTTCAATCATCTCGATTTCAACATTCAGCGCCCGGTCGTTGCGGACCGGGCCGTGCGTGAAGCCTTGAAGCTTGCCCTCGACCGCCAAACGATTATCGATAAGATTGGGCGCGGCGTCGGTATCGTGCAGGACGTAACGACGCCGAAGAACGCGCCGTACGCCGTAACCTCGATACCGCCCGAGCCGTTCAGTATCGCGCGGGCAAACGCGCTGTTGGACCACGACGGCTGGAAGCGCGGCGCGGATGGAGTTCGGGTAAAGGGCGGCCTGAGGCTCTCGCTGGTTATCGCGACCGTGGCCGGCTCGCAGGATGTCGATCGCCAGATCGAACTGATCCGTTCGTGGTGGAAGCAGATCGGCGCCGACTTCACCGTGCGGCACTATCCGCCCGCGTTGATGTTCGCTCCGCTGCAGCAAGGCGGTATCGTCTACTCGAATAAATGGGACGTCATCTTCTTTGCGTGGGTGAACGATGCAATCGGCGACATGTCGCCGCTCTACTCGTGCCACTCGTTCCCACCGCAAGGCCAGAACGATCTCCGCTGGTGCAACCCGCGAGCGCAAGCCGCCATGGATGCGCTGTTCACCCACTACGATCAGGCCCAGCGCAACGGTGACGTGCTGACCGTTGAACAGGAGTACGTGAAGGACGTTCCCTCTTTCGTGACCTCGCTGCGCGAAGACATCTACGCGTATAACAAGGACCTCAAGAACTTCGATCCCAACGCGATCACGCCGTTCGACAATATGATGAATGTCGATATATAGCGTACGCGAGGAGCGCGCAGCCTAGCAACGAGAGCGCGCGCAGCGAAGCCCATGCCGGCGCTACCGTCAGCAATCCGCCGGCGCGTTGTTCGGCTTGCCAGACTGCCGCCGCGCTTGCGCCGGCCGGCACGTGGAACGCGCCGAGTGCGTCGGGCCAAACCGGCGCGGCATGATGCGCCGCGAGCACGGCCGCCGCGGCGAAGAGCCCGGCGACCAGGAAGATCGGACGCAGGAGGCTTCGCTCGTCGACCCGGTCGCCTAACGCGACGAACGCGCTCGCACCGGCGAGTGCGAGCAGCCCGCTTTGCGCGATCCCGGTCGGACGCTGCGCCAGTCCGAGCCAATCGATCGAGACCAGCAGCGTTCCGGCGAGTGCGAGCGCGCGCGTCGTTCCGGACGTGCGCAACGCGCACCAGAGAGCTGCGGGGAAGGCGACGACGAGATCGTGCTCGTGCGCGAATGTCGCGACGAAGGGAACGAGCGCGGAGCATCCCGCGAATCGCGCAAACGGCTCTCGCAGGCAGACGATGAAGAGGATTATTGCGCCGGCGGCGAGCAGCGCCGCAGCGGCTGCTAGCGTAAGCGCCGCGCGAGGCGCAGCTCCGAAGCCGTAGGCAATTGCTCCGGGTGTCAGCTGAATCATTACGAAACGCTCGGCGGCGCCGTGCGCGGCGGCAGCCTTCAGGTAGCGAACCGGCCAGCCCCACCCGGCGGCCCAAAGACCCAATCCGTAGCTCGCCAACGCCCCAAGGGCTATCGCGAGCACGGCGCGCGTGCGGTTGACTTGCGATGCCAATCCAAGAGCTACGTTAGGGGCCGCAAACGCGAGCGCTGCCGCGGCGGCGGCTGCAGGTATCGAACGATCGGCGATTACGACCAGCAGCGCCGCTCCGAAGAGCGTGGGCAAGGCCAGCTGCCCCAGCGCAAGGTCGCTGGTCATCGGACCAAACGCAATCGCCATCGCAATCGCCGCGAAGAGCTTGAACGCCGTGAGCGGCGACGTGCTGCCGAGCAGTACCGTAAAGACGAATGCGAGCAGCGTCAAAACGAGAACGCCGAGCCAGACTGCGGCCGCGACGTCGTACGGCAGGCGGGCGAACGCGCTCCACGCCGGCAGCGTCGACGGCGGATTGATGAACGGCAACAGCTCGTCACGCCGCGCATCGACGCCGGGTACGCGACGCTCAGCCTGCCAGATTGTTCGCGCGTAGGGATCGCCGTGCGCGCTCCACGTAGACCCCGCCGACCAGTACGCTTCAAAATCGCGCGCGATCGGACCGGGCGTGGATGCCGGGCGTGCGGCGAACAGCGCGATCGCAATGGCCGCATACGCGAAGCCGAGCAGCCATGCGCGACTCACCAAATGCGGGTGCCCGCAGAGCCCGGCGTTGCGATGGCGTGCGCTTGCGACATGACCAGCAAAAGTCCGAGTACGGTCGCGAGGTACCAGACGCTGACCCGTACGCGCGCGCCGAGCGTCATGCGTGCGGCGCGCGGATCCACGTGCCCGCGCCACGCCGCAACGATCGCGGGAAAGCCGAGCGCGCCGATGAGCACGATGAAGAGCGGCGGAATGTGCCAGAAGAACGCCAGGCCCAGAAAGAGCACGAAACCTCCGATCCACAGCGGAGGCCAGAGTGCGCCGATGATTCGCCCACCGTCGAACGGTGGTGTGGGAATCATGTTGAAGAGATTCAAGAATGCCGAAAGATCGGCACAGGCGAACCAGAAGCGATCCTGCGTCGCCATGCCAACTGCGTAACAGGCTGCGGCGAGCCCAAGGCCGGTCAACGGTCCCGCAAGCGCGATATAGGCATCCTGTTCCAGATCGTCCGGCGCGGCGCCGGCAGTAAAGGCGCCCAACAGTGGAATGAAGGCCGGCAAGCGTGCCGGCAACCCATAGGCGCGAAACGCGAAGTAATGCCCCAGTTCGTGCGCGAGCAGGAGCAGCATTATGACAACGGCGAGCTTCCAGCCGAAGATGACGACGTAGATCCAAAGCGAGAGCAGAAAGCTCCAGCTGACTCCGAAGAGCTTGGCGCCGACCAGAAGCACGAACTTCAACTTCAGGAGCGCCGCAAGGAGCGCCGCGAGGATCGCACCGATGCCGCGATTGCGCCGCTGCACCGGTTTTCGCTCTTCGCTCGTTTCCGCGGGTGCCGGCGCCGGCGGAGGTGTTGGCAGGTATTCCACGCGACCCTCTTCAACCGCGCATCGTGCCGGTCATCGTGATCGTTGGCGGAGGTTTCGCCGGGATGGCCGTGGCGCGCCGGCTCGAGCGGCGTCTACGGCCGGACGAAGCCGAGATCGTCGTGCTCAGCCGCGAGAACTACACGCTCTTCACGCCCATGCTTCCGGAGGTGACCTCCGGCGAACTCGAGGTGCGCCACGTCGTGACGCCGATTCGGATGCAGCTCCGGCGCAGTCGCTTCGTCTTGGCCGACGTTGACGAAATCGACGTTGCGGCCCGAACCGTGACCTATCACCACGTGCTTACCGGTGCAAGGGTGACGCTGCGATACGATCAGCTCGTCCTGGCGCTGGGCGCGGCGACCTCGACGTTCGGGCTGCCGGGCGTTGCCGAGTATACTTGGGCGCTCAAGACGCTCGACAACGCCGACTCGCTGCGCAATCACTTGGTCTGGCTGCTCGAGCTGGCCGACACGATCGCCGACGACGCGCGACGCAAGCGATTGCTGACGCTTGTGGTTGTCGGCGGCGGTTTTACCGGTGTGGAGGCCGCTGGTGAAATCGTCGAGCTCTTTCGCAGCGTTTTGCGGCTCTACAAGCGCTTGCGGTCCGATGAGGTGAAGATGATTCTCGTCGAAGCGGGACCGGTGTTACTTGCCGGCCTTCCTCCGAAGATGGGCGAGTATGCGCGGCGGATTCTCGAGCGGCGCGGCGTCGAAGTTGTAACGGGCGATGGCGTCGCGGCAACCGACGCGCATGGATTAACGCTGCAGAGCGGACGGCGCATCGAGAGCGAGACGATCGTCTGGAGTGCCGGCATAAAGCCCTCCCCAACGGTTGCCAAGACGGCGCTGCCGACCACGAAACGAGGCGCCGTCCAAACGCAGCGCGACATGCGCGTGGCGGATATCGACGGGGTTTGGGCGCTCGGCGACTGCGCCTCGATTCCCGATGGCGCAGGCGGCGTCTATCCGCTGACGGCACAGCACGCGATTCGCGAGGGACCGCGTCTCGCCGACAACATCGCCGCCGTCTTGCGTGGCGAGCCGACGAGACCGTTCGAGTACCGGTCTCTTGGAATGATGGCCGCGTTGGGCGGACGCAAAGCGGTCGCCGAGCTACCGGGTGGACACGTCGTTACCGGATTCATCGCGTGGTTCGTGTGGCGAACGTACTATTTGCTCCGTCTGCCGGGCCTCGACCGCAAGCTGCGCGTCGCCTTCGACTGGACGCTCGAACTGCTCTTTCCGCGCGACACGGCCGAACTACGTTTTGGCGAGCGCATCGCCGAAGCGCCAAACGAAGAGATGCCCCGCCCTTCGTAGAACGCACCACCATCATGCTACGCGAACCCATCGAGCGCCTGATCCGCGATCCCAAGGAGTTCACGCGCGACGTCAGCTTCCCCGAAGCGAGCGAGATCCGCATCTATGACGAGACGCTGCGCGATGGGGAACAGATGCCGGGCGTCTGCTACACGCCCGGACAGAAGCTCGAGATCGCTGAGGCGCTCGCCGGCATCGGCGTGCATATCATGAGCGTCGGCTTCCCCGCATCCTCGGAGGGCGATCGCCGGACGCTGCAGCTCGTCATGGATGCCAAGCGCCGCGGCAAACTCGGCGACGTCGAGATCGTCGTGATGTGCCGTAGCAACCGCAGCGACATCGACGTCACGGTCAAGACGCTCCGCGACGGCGGGATCGAGCCCAAAGAAGTGACCTTCTTCATCTTTACCAGCGGCAGCGATCTGCACCTCAAGTACAAGATCGGCAAGATGCTGCTGCGCTATGAGGGACGCGACGAGCGTAACTGGCTCGATCTTCCGCTAACGTTTTATCGCGATGCGAACGTGCATCTGCAGTGCGATGCGATCCGCCACGCCCGCGAATGCGGCGTCGAGCACATCGAGTTCGGCGCGGAGGATGGCAGTCGCGGCGAGGTCGAGTACTTCATCGAGTATTTCAAGGCGGGGTTGGCCGCCGGCGGCACGCGTCCGGCTTGGCCCGACACGGTCGGTACGCTCACTCCCGAAGCGACGCGCTGGTATTGCTCGCGCATCGTCGCGGGATTGCCCGCGGACCTGGCGATCGTCGCCCACCTGCACAACGATTACGGCCTCGGCACGATTAATGCGATCACCGCGGCCTCGTGCGGATTCAAGGTCGTCTCCGTTACGGCAAACGGTTACGGCGAGCGTGCCGGCAACGTCAAGCTCCACGAGTTCGTCGTCGCGCTGCGGGTGCTGTACGGCATCGAGCTGCCCGGCTTCAGGTACGAGAAGCTTCGAGAACTCGCGCGCTTCATGGAGCGCATGAGCGGCATTCCGCTGCAACAGCACGAGCCGATCGTCGGCGCCAAAGTCTTCGCGCACGAGTCGGGCATTCACACTCAAGCGATGCTGATCGACCATCGGATGTACGAGGCGGTTCCCGGCGAGCTCGTGGGCGGCCGCACGAGCTGGGTCTTCGGCAAGCACACCGGTGCCGCGCTCGTCGAAGATACGCTTCGCCGTCACGCCGATCGTCTGGCTCTAGCCGGCGTCGAGGCCGGACCCGAGCTCGCGCACCGCGTGACCGATGAAGTCAAGCGCCTGCGCGAAGAGCGCGCGGCCTCCAGCAGAAGTGAGGAGACGATCGAGCTCTACGAAGCTGCGATGCGCCGCCTCTCGCTGAGCGAAGACGATGTCGTCGACATCGCCATCGCGTTAGGAGCCCCCGCCAAAGCATCGTAACCCCGCATTGCCACACGCATTGTCACACTCCATTGTCACACTGAGCCCTTCGACTCGGCTTCGACTCTGCTCAGCCTCGCTCAGGACAGGCTCTGTCGAAGGATGACCAAGACCAAACCTATCCGTCTATAAGTTCGATGCGGTTTCCGAACGGATCGGCGATATAGCAGTGGCGGCGACCGTCTGCAAGGTGGCCGTCGTCTGAGATCTGAGCGCCGAGACTGCGAGCGCGTTGCAGAAGCGCGTCATATCCGGGGCAGCAGAAGGCGGGATGCGCCGTCTTTGCCGAGCGGAAGTTGCTGTCGACGCCGAGATGTACGAAGACGTCGCCGCTCGAGCACCATAGCCCGCCGCGCTCTCGGAGCTCGGGCGGCTTCGGTACCTCGCGCATGCCGAGTGTATCGACATAAAACCTGCGCGCTGCCGGCTCTTCGCCAAGCGGGATTGCCAACTGAACGTGGTCGATGCTACGAAACGGCGCCTGACTTTCGCTCAACAGATTCTCCGTAAGTAGCGTTACCGACGGACGACAATAAGAGGCTAGTGCTGGGCCCAAGCCCAGGACGACATCATCCAGCCGCTCGCGGTCTTCTTGAGAACGACGGTAAAGACGGAGCCAGACTCCTTTACGGGCTTCTTGTTTTGGTTGTAGGTCAGGGTCGCGGGGACGACGACGTAGGCGAGGTTGCCCGCGATAGCAACGCGCCAAGGCGTTCCGAAAACGACCGTTTCGTTCGTGACGTCGTTCTTCTTAAAGAGGGCGCTTAGAGCATTTGCCCAGTCCGTGCAGGCCGTCGGGCCGTTCCAGGTATGCGGCGGAAAATCGTCGAGAACCGTGGCCGGTGACGTGCACAGCGCCGCGAAAGCCTTGAGGTTGCCCTGGTTAAACGCGATCGCGACCCGGCGCACGGTGCTCATCGGGCCGTTCGAGTCGGCTCGCGAGATGGCTGGGGCCAACAGCAGTGCAGTCAGCGCAGCTAACGCGATGGCGGAACGCTTAATTTTCATGCGAGGACGCGTTCAAACCGATCGCTAGGTTGTCCTCCACTATGCTTGCGAGCCGAGACGCCAGCTCCCAACGAAGGCTTTGAAGACGACTGGAAACGCGTCGTCGGTGAAGCGCACGCTGCGCGATCCGATACGCTCGAAACGCGGAATCGTTGCGACGAGGTGCGCCTGCGCCGCGGTCACCAACTCGATGTCCAGGACGATCGGCGGATCGAAGCGGTAGAGCTCGGCAGATGAAGCGTCGCGCACGGCCTCGGCGGCTTCACGCCAAATCGCGCGCTGCGCAGCAGCCGGCATCATCGAGTTGGCTGCAAAAGTTCCGATCGACTCCTTGACGACGACGCCGCGCACCCATGGCATCTGCTCGCGAACGCCGTTGACGGTCGTACGATCGCCGGTCACCAGCAGCAACGGGACGCCATAGTATCCGAGCAGGGCGGCGTTGATCGTCGCCTCGCTGCAGCGCACGCCGTTGATCCGCACCTCGAAGATGACCGACGGCGTATAGGTATGACAGAGCACCGCATCCGCATCGCCCGCGGCGCCGTGATAGCCGACGAAGAACGCGCCGCCGAAACCGCCGTCGGCGCCTTGCACCATCGAGAACGGTTTGCGATTTCCGAAGATCACGCGGACGTCGGCGGGAAGTTCGTCGAGCAAGAGGTTACGCATCGGTCCGTGCGAGTCGTTGACGAGCATGCCGCCGGCGCCCCCCGAGCGCGCCCCTTCGATAGCGGCCGCCACCTCTTGGGTATAGTATCGCCGATAGGTTGCGTACTCCGGATGCGGCGTGCGCGCGTCGACCTGCTGCCATGCGCAGACGCCCGCGACGCCCTCCATGTCGCCGGATATATAAATGTTCATCCCGTCGAAGGATCGGCCGCGGCGGCAATCCGCGTGGCGGCGAGGAACGCTTGCATGATCACCGGGAACTCGCCGGCCGCAAAGCGCACGGCGCGACCGCCGATGCGAGCGAAGCCCGGCATCAGCTCGATGAAGTCGGCCTCTTCGACGTTCGCCGTTTCGATCGTGAGCTCGAGCGGAGGATCGAAGCCAAACGGGCGCGCGCGCTCGATGCGTGCGACCGCCTCCCGCGCTCCGGCACGGATCGCCTCTTGCGCGGCCTCTGGAGTGAGTGAGTTCACGGCGGAATAACCGATCGCGTCTTTAACCGGCACGCCGACCGCCCACGGCATCGCCGCGACGCTCTCGGCGACGATCGTGCCGTCGCCCGTGATCAGCACGACGGGAACGCCATAGCTTCCGGCTAACGCGGCATTAAGAAGCGCCTCGCTGCAGCGCGTTCCGTTGACGCTTACGGAGTACACCGAGAGCGAAGAGGTATGCGCTAGGGTTGCGGCGTCGCCGGCTTTCGCGTGATACCCGGTGAAGAAGGCGGCGTCGAAGCCGGCGTCCATGCCCTGCATCATGCTCCAAGGCTTCGGGGCTCCGGAGATCACGCGCAGGTCGTCGTCGCCGGGAAGCTCGTCGAATAATAGGTTGCGCATCGACCAATGCGAATCGTTGACCACGATCCCGCGCGCGCCCGCCGCGCGCGCCCCTTCGATTGCCGCCCGGACCTCTTGCGTCATATACCGGCGAAAGATCGGGTACTCGTGCGCGTCGGCTGGATCGCACTGTTTCCACGAGGAGACGCCGGCCGTGCCCTCCATATCGCACGAGATGTAGAGGTTCATTGGCGTAGGGCTTGGCGCGCCTGCGCGAGCCCCGTCTGCGCGGCAACGTTGCGCGGGTTCGCGCGCAAAGCGCGTTGGTAGAGCGGTATCGCCTCTTGGAAGTGATTTGCCGCCAGATACATGTCGGCCAGCTGCGTCAACGCGACGTCGTCGTGCGGATGAGCCGCGATGCGAGCGCGCAGCGTCCGCAGCGCTGCGACGACCGGCGCGGGCGGACCGCCTTCGACGTCGTTCTGTGAGCCTTGCTGCGGCCCGCCTCCCGCCGGCTGCGCGGTGGCCGCCTTGCCGAAGACCGAGCCCGTGACGCCGAATCCATCGGCCACCAGATAGCCCATGATCCCAAGAAAGATTGCGCCGATGACGATTACGATGGGCACGTAGACGCGCGGCGGAAGACCCTGCGATTCGTTGCGCTGCACGAAGAGTCGGTTGGACGCATCGCGAAAAATACATTTGTGGAACCTGATGCTGCCGGCTGAGGCGGATCTTCAACTGCTCTTTGCGCGCCTGAACTACGAGTTCTTCAAGGGCGAAGTGCCGGATTGCCGAATTCGATATAACGAGCGCTTCTCGAACTCGGCCGGGCGTATCAGTTTTAACGGGCATCCGATGCTCATCGAGCTTTCACCCAAGCACTTTCGTGCGCACCCCGACGCGCTCGAGGAGACGCTCCTCCACGAGATGATCCACGCGTGGTGTTTTGCTCGCTTCAAAGAGACGGGCCATGGAACTCGCTTCAAACGCAAGCTGCGCGAGTGCGGCATGAGCTCGATCTACCACGAGCTGGGTAACGTTCTCCCGCGCAAGGAATCGGCCAAACGCTACCTCCTTCGGTGCGAGCGATGCGGCCTCGAGGTGCTGCGGCGGAGGCGGCCTAACCGGGCGTCGAGCTGCGCGCGCTGCAACAAAAGTCGCTTCGATCCGCGCTTTCCGCTTACGGTCTACGAGGTCGTGGAGATACGCGCCCTCGGGAGTACGCTCGAGCTGAGCACGGCCGCCCGGAGAGGACGCACGTAACGCCGAAGTTCACGTCACTATGACGACCACGAAAACACACGACGGTGCGGCAATCCGCACCGAGAGCGACTCGATGGGAACGATCGGGGTGCCGGCGGACAAATACTACGGCGCGCAGTCGGCGCGCTCGCTAGTCCACTTCGACATCGGCGAGGGCGCGTGGCCTCGCGACGTGATGCCCAGGCAAGTCGTGCACGCAATGGCGTTGCTCAAAAAGGCTGCGGCGCTGGTGAACCACGATCTCGACAAGCTCGATGACGAGCGGACTCGGCTGATCGTCACGGCGGCCGACGAGGTAGTCGAAGGAAAGCTCGACGCGCACTTTCCGCTCCGCGTCTGGCAGACCGGCTCCGGAACCCAGACGAATATGAACGTCAACGAAGTGATCTCGAACCGCGCGATCGAGCTGGCCGGCGGCGAGATGGGATCGAAGAAGCCGGTCCATCCCAACGATCATGTCAACATGTCACAGTCGTCCAACGACACCTTCCCTACCGCGATGCACGTCGCGGGCGCCCAGGGGATGGTAGAGATGCTGCCCGCCGTGCAGGCATTGCGCGATGCCCTCCATGCAAAGGCGAAGGCGTGGTCGCACATCGTCAAGGTCGGGCGCACGCACCTGCAGGATGCGACCCCGCTCACGCTCGGTCAGGAGTTCTCGGGCTACGTCACGCAATTAGATCGCGCGATCCACGCCTGCCGCGAGGCGTTAGACCCGCTGTACGACCTTGCGATCGGCGGGACCGCGGTCGGAACGGGACTGAACGCGCATCCCGAGTTCGGCGAGCGCGTCGCGCGAAGGATCGCCGGGCTCACCGGTCTTCCGTTCCGTTCGCACCCGAACAAGTTTACCGCGCTCGCGTCGCACGACGATTTCGTCTTCGCCTCGGGCGCTTTGAAGATGCTGGCTGCGGCATTGATGAAGATCGCGAACGATATCCGGTGGCTCTCCTCCGGACCGCGCGCGGGCATCGGGGAACTCATCCTTCCCGAGAACGAGCCGGGCAGCTCGATCATGCCCGGCAAAGTTAACCCGACGCAATCCGAAGCGATGACGATGGTCTGCGTGCAAGTCTACGGCAACGACTTAGCGGTGAGCTTCGGGGCCTCGCAGGGAAGCTTCGAGCTCAACGTTTTCAATCCGGTGATGATCTACAATTTCTTGCACTCGACGACGCTCTTGCGCGACGCCTGCACGATGTTCCGCGAGCACGCCGTCGAAGGGCTGCAGCCGAACGAAGAACAGATCAAGAAATACCTCGAGGAATCGCTGATGGTCGTTACCGCACTCTCGCCGCACATCGGATACGATAAGGCCGCAGAGATTGCGAAGAAGGCACACCACGAGAAGACGACCCTCAAGAAAGCGGCTCTTTCGCTGGGGCACGTGACCGAAGATGAGTACGACCGGATCGTCGTTCCCAAGGAGATGACCTCGCCCCGCTAACTCCCGCGAACGACTCGCACAGCTCCTCAACCGGCCGGTTGTGCGGGTCGTTGTGCCTTACCCCGGAGGCCGCCCCGCCGCATGATGAGTGTGGAAGGCAGGCGCAGTTGCGCGCCTGCGAAGGAGCACTCAAGATGCAAATATGGTCGGAACTCAACCGTCGCCCGCTCGAAGCGGCTACGTTAAGCCTCTGCGTGGCCGCGGCGATGCTCGCGGGCTGCAACCCGGTCACCGACTCCGGTCTCTCCGTCGAGAACTACGAGACCTACGGAGCCGGAACGATCGGCGCCTACGAGATGGAACTCTCGCGGTTCGCGTGGCCGCGCATGTTGCTGGAGGCTCGCTGAGCGGTAGGCCGGCGATGCCTCATAACTGGCGCCAGACCAGGCTAACGGCGGCAACGACCAGCGCGATCGCGACGACGATCAGCAGCTGCGGGGATCGCAACCGCAGCGAGAGCCGCGCCCCGACGGGGCCGCCGAGCAGTCCGCCGAGAACAAGCGGGACGATGTCGCGCGCGATGATATCGCGTTGGAAAACGTGGACGACGAGCCCAACCGGTGAGGTCAGCAGGATCGCAAAGTGCGACGTGGCGCTGATCGCGTGTGCGGGGAGTTCGGAGAAGTAAAGGAACGTCGGAACCAAAATGATGCCGCCGCCCAATCCGAAGAGACTAGAAAAGATGCCGACGATAAAGCCGAGGGCAATGGCCGCGCGATACGACATGCCTTTGATCGCGGCGACGCGGCGATGCTCGGAGCGCCCGGCGATCCTGCGCTGCGCGTTGAGCGCCATGTCCACCGAGACGGCGATAAGCAGCACCGCGAGAATTGTGTCGAAGAGGCGTGGCGAGATGTGAACCGAGGCGATCGCGCCGAGGATGCTGCCGGGTAGGCCGCCGGCCGCGATCAGCCATCCGATCTTCAAATGAACGCGGCGCTGCAGCAGATAGGTGAAGGCGCCGCTCGCGCTGTTTGCGACGATCAGGACGAGCGACGTGCCGGCCGCATCCGCCGGCGAGAATCCTAGGAAGAGACGCAGGATCGGAACGAGGATGAACCCGCCGCCGAGCCCGACCATTGAGCCGAAGACGCTCGCGACGAAGGCGGCGCCAAAGAGCTCTACCGCAAAATACAGATTTGGGGAACCTAACTCGAGCGGCCGAGGTACCGCCGGTCGCGCGTATCGATGCGGATAACGTCGCCCGTCTCGACGAAGAGCGGTACGTTGACGCTCGCGCCCGTCTCCAGTTTTGCGGGCTTCGTCGCATTCGTGGCGGTGTCGCCTCTGAATCCCGGATCGGTCTCGACGATGCGCAGCTCGACGTGCGCGGGGAGATCGATGCCGATCGCCGTTCCGTCGTGGAACTGTACGTCAACGGCCATGCCGTCCTTGAGAAAGTCGGCCGGTTCGCCGATGAGATCTCGCTGCAGCGTCACGTTCTCGAAGCTCTCTTGATCCATGAAGTGGTAGCCGTCGGCATCGTTGTACAGCATCTGCATCTGCCGGTTGTCGACGGTCGCGCGCTCGAGCTTTTCGCCGGCGCGAAAGGTACGCTCTAGCGTCGTGCCGGTCTTGACGTTCTTCAAGCGCGTCCGAACGAAGGCCGAGCCTTTTCCGGGCTTAACGTGCAAAAACTCGATGACGGTCCACAGCTGACCGTCCACTACGATGGTCACGCCGTTGCGAAGGTCGTTTGACGAAATCATGCGCTAGTGTCCTCAGGCACGACACTAGGCTTCGAAAGACCGATGGGACTCTCCGCTCCCGCTTTCAAGCGGGCGATATTATCGCGATGTTTGAGTAGAATCAAGCATGCGGCGAAGATGCCGTAGAGCGTCTCGGGAAGCGAACGGGTAAAAAACCAAAGCGCGAGCGGGGCCAGCACGCTTCCCAGCATCGAGCCGACGGAAGAGTAGCGGGTCACGGCAGCACCCGCGACCCACCCTCCGGCCGCGACGAGTCCGGCGGGCCAGCACATCGCGAAGATCGCTCCGAACGACGTCGCGACACCTTTGCCTCCGCGAAACCGCAGCCACGGCGAATAGCAGTGCCCTAAGACGGCGCCGCTCGCCACGATCGCGGCGATAATCTCTTGCCCCGGGGGAAGGTTCTCGATATCCACGTGTCCGCGAAAGAACCAAAGCGCCCAAAGCGTCGGCAGAAAGCCCTTTAGCGCGTCGAGCAGCAGCACCGCACCGGCGCCCGCCGCACCCAGCGTGCGCAACGCGTTCATCGCGCCGATGTTTCCCGAACCGCTCGCGCGGATATCCGTGCCATAGAAAAGGCGGCCGACGATGTAGCCGAACGGAATCGAACCGATCAAAAAAGCGCCGATAAAGCACCCGATCGGGATGGCGATAATGATTGCCAGCAGCGCGTTCGCCACGGAACCCGAGAACCCGATGTCGCTCACGCCGGCGAATCCGGCGCTTCGCGTCGCGCTCGAAACTCGAGCGTGAGCGGGATTCCTTCGAAATCGAAATGTTTCCGGATTACGTTCTCCAAAAAGCGTTTGTAGTGCGATTGCACGAGGTCGGGATCGTTGCAATGAAAGACGAAAATGGGCGGGTGGGTCGCCGGCTGCGATGCGTAGTAGACGCGAAGAATCTTGCCGGCAGTGAAAGCCGGCGGATGGGCGAGCACTGCATCGCGAATTACCGCGTTGAGTTGCGAGGTCGTAACGCGGCGATCGAGATTCTCTGCGAGCTTCGCAACGACCGGCATCAAGCTTCCCAAGCGCCGCGCAGTCTTGGCCGAGAGGAAGACAACCGGCGCGAAGTCGGCAAACGGAATAGACTCGCGTACTGCTCCGGCCAAATCGCTGCGGCTCCAGTCACCCGCCTGCTCGCGCACCAGATCCCACTTGTTGCCGACAACGATGAGCCCCTTGCGCTCTTCGATGGCGAGGCCGGCGAGCCGACGGTCCTGCGCGAGGATGCCCGTCATTGCGTCGAAGACGAGCACGGCGATATCGCACCGCGCAAGCGCGCTCAGCGATCGCAAGGCCGCGTAATACTCGATTGCACCGTGCGCCTGCGGCCGCTTGTGCATGCCGGCGGTGTCGACGAGCCGATAGCTTTGGTCGCGCCAGCTAAACTGGGAATCGATCGCATCGCGGGTCGTTCCGGGCGTCTCCGATACCAGCGTTCGCTCCTCACCGAGCAAGGCGTTGACGAGCGAACTCTTTCCGACGTTGGGGCGCCCGATTACCGCCAGCGCGAGTTCGCCGTCCGGTGCGCTCGCCTCCGGTTGCGCGGGAAAGCGCTCGACGATCCGGTCGAGCAGATCGCCCGTTCCCTCACCGTGGATCGCCGACACGGCAATCGGCTCCCCAAAGCCGAGGCTCGCAAACTCCGCGTGCACGGCTGCGGCCGCGCTTGGCGATTCCGCTTTGTTCGCGACCAGCACGAGCGGCCGGCGTTTGCGTCGCAGAATCCTTGCGACGTCGTCGTCGAGGGGATGAAGGCCCGCCTGCGCATCGACGACCATGACGACGACGTCGGCTTGATCGGCGGCGGCCTCCGCCTGCCGTCGCGTCGCGTCGGCAAGCTCCGCGCCATGCGCGACGGCGGCATCGGGATCGATGCCCGCCGTATCGACGAGGCTAAAGACGCGTCCGCGCCAATCGCACAGCGCATACAGGCGATCTCGCGTTACTCCCGGCGTGTCCTCGACGATCGCCAGGCGGCGGCCGATTAGCCGGTTGAAGAGGGCGCTTTTGCCGACATTGGGCCGGCCGACGATTGCCACGGTCGCGGGGTGAAGCACGGCCCCTCCTTTCTCAGTGCGGCCGAGCGGCACCCATCGGGGCCGGAAAGCCAAGGTCGCCGCGCGAAGTGCGCGCGAGACCGATGCCCAGTATTTATATCGAGACCTTCGGCTGTCAAATGAACGAAGCCGACTCTCGGCACATCGCCGAGCGCGCCGCGTCCGCCGGCTATACCGTCGCGGCTGCCGCTGAAGAGGCGAACGTGATCGTCCTCAACACTTGCACCGTTCGCGACAACGCCGAGCGGCGCGCGTACGGTCGTATGAACCATCTGAACGCACTCAAGCGCGTCGATCCGAGCCTGCGTCTCGTCGTGACCGGCTGTCTGGCCGAGCAGGACCGCGACCGCATGAAGCGACTTGCGCCGCACGTCGACGCGATCTTCGGCACGCGAGAACTCGCCGAGCTGGGCGACCAGCTCGCTGCCTGGCAGCCGGACTTCGACAAGGTGGACTTCAGCGACGAGCGCGTCTTGCTCGCACCGTTGGGCGGCACCGGCGACGCGATCGCCGACGCCTTCTCGCACCTGCGCGCCTACGTTACCGTCCAGCGCGGCTGCTCGTATTATTGTACCTTCTGCATCGTTCCGCACGTCCGCGGCCGGTTCGATCACCGGCCGCAGAGTGCGATCCTCGAAGAGACGCGGGGCAGAATCGCCCAGGGCGCGCGCGAAGTCGTCTTGGTCGGTCAAACCGTCAATGCGTGGTGGGATCCGGCAACCGGCGAGGACTTCGGAGATCTCTGCCGCCGCGTGGCGGCGCTGCCCGGACTCGAGCGGCTCGGCTTCATCTCGCCGCATCCCAAGGACTTCACCGAAAAGATTCTCGACGATCTCGCAGCCATCGAAGCACTCAACCCGCGCATCCACCTTCCGTTACAGTCCGCCAGCGATGCGATGCTGCGACGCATGAACCGTAAGTATACGCTTGCGCGATTTGACGAGATCGTACAATCGATTCGGCGCCGCTTACCCGGCTGCGCGATCACGACCGACATTATCGTCGGCTTTCCCGGCGAGACGGAACGCGATTTCGAAGCGACCCTCGAATACGTGCGCGCCGGAGTCTTCGCCAACGCCTTCGCCTTCATCTATTCCGTTCGGCGCGGCACGCCCGCCGCGCATTGGGAGCAGGTGCCCCGAGCGATCGCCGCAGAGCGTTTCGGCCGTCTTTACGAAGCGCAGAATGAGGTGACCCGTGCCTATCACGAGCGTAAGGTGGGGTCGGTCGTACGCGCCCTGATCGGCGGCGAGTCGAAGAAGGACCCACGCCGATTGTCGGCTAGGGCACTCGATAACGTCACCGTTATTG
>JBAPZS010000486.1:0-7767 GCA_049285355.1 Candidatus Cybelea sp.
TTGCACCCGCGCCCCGTGTAAAACGAGAGGTACGGATGCCGCAGGTAGCCGTTGAAATAGTTCGGAATCGTCAGGTCGCGGCGGTAGACGTCGAGCACCGACGGAAAAGCTTCCATGTCCATGATGATCGGGCGCTCGGGCGTTCGCACGATGCGGTCGCCGTCGCGATAGGCGAGACCGTCGATCTCACCCAGCGGCTTTCCCGACGCGACGTCGACGCACGTATAGTCGAACTCGCCCACGCTGACCCAGTCAACCGCCGGCGCGCCCCGGAGTGACTCTTCGGGCAGAACGCCGACGTGAGCACCCACCATCCCGACGATCGCGTGGGGATTCTCCTCCTTAACGCGTGCGGCAAAACGTGCATCGTTGTTGAACGATGGTGCGCTGGTATGGAGGATGATCCGCTCGTAATCTTTCGCCAACGGCGCCACTTGATCGACCGATAAGTCGTCCGGCGGCGCATCGATGAGCTTGCTGCCGGGGACCATCGCAGCCGGTTGCGCCAGCCAGGTGGGATACCAGAACGAGCGCACCTCCCGACGGCACTGGTAACGCGAACCCGCGCCCCCATCGTACCCTTCGAAGGTCGGCGGGTTCACGAACAGCGTCTTAAGAAAATCCGGCATGCACTTCTCCTCTGCTGCTCACGGTTTTCTGCGGGCGGCGCAAAGCCTCCCCGGGTGCATGCGACAAGTGTCCTACAGCGAGCCGATGGCGCTCTGCAAGTCGGCAAAGCGACGAAAATCGGAGAAGTCCACCTGCTCCGTACCCGAGCCGGAGAAGGGGCCGTAACTCCCCTTATACTGCTGGGTCTCTTGCCTTACCGCCCAGTAGTCCGGCAAAACCTCCGAACGAAGATCGGTGATCGTTCCGGAGCTTGCGTGCGGTGGGAGCACGTTCGGCTGATACGTGTACGATACGACGTTCGCATCCGCATCGTACGTAAACGAACCGTTCCCATGTGCGGCATCTCGCGCGGTCGAGGTAAAGGCGATCGTTCGGGCCGCAGCCTGACGGTACGAATAGTCGCCGACGTAACGGGAATCGAAGGGCGGCTCAAAAGCCTCGCCCGGCTTTGGGTTTTGATAGGCCTGCGCCATCGCGTCAGTCTCTCCGGAGCTTGCCGGCTTGCCATCGATCGTATAGCTGACGACGCGCACCTTAACGATCGCTCCGTCGTGATAGACGCCCGTCAAGACGAGGTCTTCGTGCCGCTTCGAAAACCCAGCGTGGACGTCGAGGACCCGGTGCAGCCGAAACTCGACGATGCCCCGAGTCCCCCGTACGAATCGCTCCGCCACCTGCGCGAGCGCCGGCGGCGGATTCCCAACATCTGCGCTAAGGACGCAAAATCACCCGGTTAACAACGAACGTGCCGTTGCTATAGTAGCCGAGCAGCGAAACCCGCTCGCCCTGCGTCGGCGTGGCTCCGGTGGGATAGATCACCGTACCGTGCTTGAGATCGACGGTCTGAACGACGCCGTTGCGCCGCGCGACGGTCAGACGATACGGCGAAAAGTCGGCGACCGTCCCGAGCATGACGTGATTGCGATCGTAGTGGTCCGTGTCCCAACCGGGCTGCCACGTCGTATACGCCGGCACGCCGTAGTCCTGTGCGGCGACCGGCGCAACCCACGGGCCGCCCAGGAACAGCGCCACCGCTACAAGCGAACTCATGGCTGAATAGAATTTCATCATGGTCGCTGTTTACCCGCCGCGGCGGCGCCATAACGTTAGAGTTTTACTAGAACGCTCCGATGCCGTTGGGCGTTCCCAGACCGGTCGGACCATCCCAGCCCACACCTGCCGTACAGAGCGGCGCACCGCAGCTTCCATTCTTTCCGCTGGTCACGTCGTTCAGGCTCGAGGCATGCGAGTAGAGATAGGTATTGTTCGCAGTGTTGCCGGCCAGGGCGAAGACCGAAGCGATGATGGGCGTCGCGACGGAGGTACCGCCGAAGACGAGCCAGCCGCTTTCGTGATAGGTATCGTAGACGGCTACGCCGGTGTTCGGGTTGGCATCGGCCGACGTGTCGGCTTCCGCGCGTCTCGAACACCCGGTGCTCAGCCCGCTCTGGAAGCTCGGCTTCGCGTAGACCTTGCTGCAGCCGCTGCCGGCGCCGGACCACGCCGCCTCCTTGCGCGGATTGTACGAAGTCAGACTCGTTCCGCCTACGGCGGTAACCGTCGGCAGGATTGCGGGCCATTGCGCCGTGCGGTTGTAGCCGTTATCGCCGGTGGCCGCGGTGATCGCGACACCGCTTACGTTGAAGTCACCGTCGTACGCCTTGGAGCCTTCGTTTCCGCTCCAGCTGTTGCTGACGTAGTTCGCGTGCGCGGTGGCGTACTTTTCAGCGGTCGCAAGGGCCGCCGTGCTATTCGAGGCAGCCTCGACGAGCACGATGTTGCAGTGGGGGCAGATTGCCGAGACCATATCCACGTCGAGAGACTCTTCTTCCGCCCAGCCGGCATTTGTGGAGCTGCCCAGCTTCACTTTCGTAAAGCAGCCGTTCGAGACGTTGCACGCCGGAAGACCCCACTGCGACCGATAGATCGCGAGATCCGACGCGGCGTTGGGATCGTCGTATGCGTCCACGATGGCAACCGTCATACCGCTGCCGTTGCCCGAGCTGTAGCTCGTCAGATTGTACGCAGTCTGAAGATCGCTGGGCGAGTAGCCGGCGGGCGTCGACTTCCTAATCAGCCCCTGGATATCGGTACGCACCCACGCCAGGCAGCGTGCGTAACCATCCGGGACGTCGCCGCAGACGCGCCCGGCGCGGCCGGCACGCGGCCACAGTCCGAGTTGAGCTGCGCTTGGATGAAGCGCGGTTTGCATCGGCGCCTGGGCCGGCTGCTGCGCGGCAGTGCCGGGCGGCAACGAGTTCGTCGCGCCGCTGCAGGCGGTTAATGCAATAACTAAGGTCAATGAAATAGCAGAAAGTCTCAAGGTAGACTCCTTTCGCTGTCGCAATAACGCTGCGACGAGATTTCTGGGTTTCCTGCGTCGAAGAACGGGGCCACGTTTAGGTAACGCGTTTTCGTTCCAGGTCGTCTCGCAGGGCCGCATTGCTAGGGAGGATACCTTGGGTAGACTACGTGCCGCATTGACCCTCGCCGCCGCCGCGGCGATCGCCGGCTGCAACAGCACCAACTCCACGCTGGTTCCGCCCCCGACGGCGCAACCGATCCAGCACGTCATCATCATGATGCAGGAGAACCGCAGCTTCAACAACGTCTTCGCCGGTTTTCCGCACGCCAAGACGGCCATGTCGGGAGCTTGCGAGCCGGGGCACAGCATGGGGATGAAATGGTGTCAGACCGGCACGGCTGCCCTCACGCCGGTAACCCTCGAAACAACCGACAGGCTCGGACTCGGCACGGACATAGACCACAGCCACCATGGTTTCGAGATCGAGTGCAACGCCAACGCTTCGAACGTCTGTCAAAACAACGGTTTCTCTAAGATCGAGTTCGGCGAAGGCGGCGGCGGGGCGCCGGCAATGCTTTATCCCTACGCCTATATTAAGCGCTCCGAGACCAAGGCATATTGGGATTTCGCAAAACGGTATTCGCTCGCCGACGAGATGTTCTTCACGGAGACGGCCTCCAGTTTTATCTCGCATCAGATGATTCTCTCGGGGACGGTGCGGATTAACTCGAGGGAATCGCTCACCGATCAGCCCGACGGCTTCCCGTGGGGCTGCGATGCCTCACCCGGGACGCACACGCCCGTGCTCTTCAAAGACGGCCGCGAGTCTCAATACGGACCGTTTCCTTGCTTTACGGAGTACGGCACAATCGCCGACCTGCTCGATCCCGCAAAGGTCTCCTGGACGTACTACGTCGACACGTACGCTCAGGATTTCTCCGGCGGTGTTTGGAACGGCTACGATGCAATCGCCAAGGTCCGTTGTAAAACGTGGTCGCCGCCATACGCCTGCAATGGCTTCGGCGCCGATTGGGCGCACATGAGCAGCCCCAACACTTCCTTCTTCAAGGACGTCAAGAACGGTACGTTGCCGGCGGTCTCGTGGGTGATACCGACGCTCGAGGATTCGGATCATCCTGCCAGCGGCTGCAATCACGGACCGCACTGGGTGACGAGCGTGATCAACGCGGTGGGCCAGAGCAAGTACTGGAAGAGCACCGCGATCGTTCTGGTCTGGGACGATTGGGGCGGCTGGTACGACCCGGAGCCGCCGGCACAGATCAACTATACGAGCCTCGGCTTTCGTGTCGGGATGGTCGTCGTATCGCCCTGGGCCCGGCCGAACACCGTAGTCCACACGCAGTACGACTTCGGCAGCATCTTGAAGTTCGTCGAGCAGAGCTTTGGCCTCGGCTCGCTGCATACGACCGACGCCAGCGCCAACTCGATGCTGGATATGTTCGACTTCACTCAGAAGCCGGCGGCGTATGTGCCCGAGCCGCTACCTCCGACGAGAAACTGTACGGGTCATGCGAGTCCTCGCGAGATCATCGAACATGACGGAGGGGTACCTGAATAGTTAGCGACCGGGCGGAAGGGGGCCGGTTGCTTGCGGAGGCGCTCGAGCGCTACGCAGACCGGCCCGATGCGATCGTTTTGGCGTTGCCCCGCGGCGGCGTTCCCGTGGGGTACGAAATCGCTACGCGGCTGCATCTTCCGTTGGACGTCTACATCGTTCGCAAGCTCGGCGTCCCGGGGCACACGGAACTTGCGATGGGAGCGCTGGCAAGCGATGGGACGTGCGTCGTCGACGAGAAGCTCATCATAACGCTCGGCCTGGATAAAGAGGTCGTTGCGGGAGTAGTGCAGCGCGAGAGCGAGGAGATTCGCCGTCGCGAACTCGCCTACCGCGACGCCCGTCCCCAAGCCGACGTCGCCGGAAAGATCGTGATCCTCGTCGACGACGGCCTCGCAACCGGCGCGACGATGCGGGCGGCGGCGACTGCGCTACGCCGCCGCAAACCGGCAGAGATCGTCGTGGCGGTGCCGGTCGCGGCGTATCACACCTGTGAGGTGCTGCTCGCAGACGCCGACCACGTCGTCTGTCCCTTTACGCCCGAGCCTTTCGTAGCCGTCGGACTCTATTACGACAACTTCGAACAGACCAGCGACGCCGAGGTTCGTCGACTACTCGCACAAGCCGCGCAGGCGCAGACAGGGCGCAGCGTCAGCGCGTAGTATCTGCAAAGCATGAAGCGCAGTTCAGCCGTCGCCATCGCTTTTGCCGCCCTCGTTCTTCTGGGCGGCGCGGTCGTATCGGCGCAGCCAATCCTCTACTCCTTTACGGGTCTGCCCGGTGCCGTCGATACGTGCAAGTGGTTCGACGACAATCTCGGCGACCGGAGCATCGGCGCGCTAACCCGTCAAACGGACCTGCTTTACAACCGCGTCCCGGTCCCCGCGGGCACGCCGGTCGCTCTGGGCGCCACGGCGACCAGTGCCGCCGGCGACGAACTCGTGGACTATAGGCTCGGCTCGAAGACGGTCTGTTCGACCGCACAAGCGATCTACGGCTCGACGCCCGAACCCTCGAGCACTTAGCGCGCATCCCAAGCTTCGGCCCCGACCGGATACATCAGCATGTTCCGGCGGAATCCGCTGACGCGATCGCCGATGACGTCCACGTTCGATTCGAAGGCGATCGGAACGATCGGCACATCGGTACGCACGATACGCTGCATCTCGACGAAATCGCGCCGTCGCCGGCGGCCATCGCTCGTTTCGGCCTGATCCTCAAAGAGTGCATCGAACCGCGGATTGCAATAGTTCATTGAGTTGTTGCCGTCGGAACCGCGCTGACTGCAGGCGAAGATCACCGACTCTTCCGGATCCGCGGCGCCGATCCACCACGTCGCGGCAAGGGTAAACGCGCCCGTCCGCAACGGACCGTTCGGTGCGTTAAAGAGCGCAGTCGGATAGGGCTTGAGTTGCGCATCGATGCCGGCGCGGCGCAGCTGCTCTTGCTCGATCACCTGCATCCACGTGCCGCGCTCGGGGGCGAGCGCAATCGTCACGCTGAGCGGCCGCCCACCCTTCGTCCACCGTTCGCCGTTGCGCTGCCAGCCGTCCGCAGTCAACTCGCGCACGACGATCCTCGGATCGCTTGCCGTCTTCGAGCCGTCATGCCAGGCGAAGACTCGCGGCAAGAATGAATCGGCGGCGGCCAGGACCCCGTACCGTCCGCGCACGATCTGCGCCGGATCGATCGCGGCGGCAATTGCGCGGCGCACGTGCACGTCGCTCGTAGGCGAAGTCCCGATCTGCAGCAACAGCAGATAAACGCCGTTGATCGGAGTAACGACGACCCGCGCCTGCGGTACGCGCCGAGCCTCGGCTATCTGAGCTGGGCCGGCCTCGGCAACGTCCACCCCGTGCGAGCTCAGCGCGAGCAGCGCCGCCTGGGTCGTCGGAATCAAGGCGAACACGATGCGGCGCAGTCTCGGCGCCGGACGATAGTACGGATTAGGCTCGAGAACGATTCGGCTCGCGCGCTCCCACGTCGCGACGCGGAACGGCCCGGTACCGAAGGGGCGGAGATTCCAAGCGCCGTGCGTGACGTCTTCGGAGGCGAATGCGTGTGCCGGAAGGATGCCGAAGGCAAAGTCGGCTTGGGCAAAGAGCTCCGCCACCGCGGCATTCCAACGCCGTTTCAAACGAACGACCACGGTGTAGCGATCGGGCGTTTGCAGCGAAGCGATCCGCCGATACGCGTCAACGGACTCCACCGGATTACGCGGGTCGAGGATGGCACGGTAGGTAAAGACGACATCGCTCGAACGCAGCTCTTGCCCGTCGGCAAAGCGAACGCCCCGGCGGAGATGGTAGACGATCGTTCGTCCGTTCGCGGAAATGTCGCCGTTTTCGCGCGACGGCACGCGCGTCACTAGGATGGGCACGAGCCGATTATCCGCCGAGAGACCCACCAACGTCTGCGTGACCAGCAGGTCGTACGCGATCGTCTCCTGATCGTGCGCCAACAACGGGTTAAGCGACGAAGGATCCACGTTGTCGGCGATAACCAGGACGTGCGGCTCGCCCGCCGAGCGCTCGCAGCCTACCAGTGCCACGGTGCACAGGAGCACCATCCACAAAGCTGGTACGATGCAAGCATGAGCGAGAATTCGGAACAGCCCGGCAGGCCCGACATCGAGGAGCGAATCGGCAATCTGCGCGAAGGGATAACCGCAGCGGACGCGACCGGCATGGTTGCGAGCGAAGAGCTGCTGGCGCTTCCGCGCGAAGATATGCACGCCGCGCTACCCGACGATCATGCAGCCCACGCGATAGTTGACGAGCTGCACGCGGAGATCGGCAAGCCGGCGCCCGATCCAAGCGCGATCGAAGCGCGGGTTTCGCGCCTTCGCCTACTGCCCGAGCTCGAAGCGATCATCGTTAAGTGGTGGGACGACCCGCGCGTCCAGCGCTTCTTTGCCGACCTCGGCCAGATCGGGGTGTAAAGGCCGAACGCGCAGGGCCACGCTGATGCGCGGCCCGACCGGACTCTTTGTTTTCGGGATGCCGTGATCGTAGTGAAGCTGCGTCTCGTAGCTCATCAATAGAAGACTACCGCCTTCGAGATCGAGGTCGAGCACGCGTCGTGGTCTAGTCTTGCTGCGAATCGTCATCAACCGCGTTGCGCCGAGGGAGATCAGCGCGATCGGATGGCCGGCAACGATCTCGTACAGATGATCGTTGTGCGGCGCGACGCTGTCTCGTCCATCGCGGTAGTAGTTCAGACCGACGCTATTGAACGCGGTGCCGCTGGCTTGCGA
>JBAPZS010000487.1:0-7439 GCA_049285355.1 Candidatus Cybelea sp.
CGCCGGCGCGTCGGGTCTACGAACTCGCGAAAGATCAGGAGCTCTTCCCGCAGTTCATGCCCGACGTCGAAACGGTGACCATTCTCGAGCGCCGAACCGACGGCGTTATCTCGCGCTGGAAGACGCTCGTCGAAGAGGCGCCTATCGAGTGGACGGAAGAGGATCGTTTCGACGATGCCGCGCTGCGAATCGATTACAAGCTGCTCGAAGGCGATCTCGATAAGTTCGAAGGCGCGTGGACCTTCGAGCATCGCGACGGGCGAACGCACGTGGTGCTCGGCGTGGAGTACGATTTCGGCGTGCCGACGCTCGCCGAGCTCATCGGGCCGACCTTGGAGAAGAAGGTCCGGGAGAACAGCGAGATGATGCTCGCCGCGCTCAAACGCCAAGCCGAGCTATAATATGAACCGCTTTTGTTTCGTCATCCATCCGCTCTCGCTTCAGGATATCGTACGCTACGAACCGGGAGCGAAGGGTAAAGGCGAGCCGATTCTGCGCAAAATTATGGAGTGGATGCCGCCGTATGCCGCGGTTCACGTGACCGGCGTGCGCGCTCCGGATGGTCGCGAAACCGAGGGCTGGTTCGTCGCCGCGCCGCTCTTACCCGAGCAGATGATCGACTTTCCGCGCGAGGAGGTTTACCGTCGCATTCTCGGCGCGATCGAGATCGGCGCAGGGCTCGGCGCGCAGGTCGCCGGGTTGGGCGCGTTCACCGGCGTTGTGGGCGATGCGGGCATCACCGTTAACGAACGTTCGCCGATTCCGGTCACCACGGGCAACTCGCTTACCATTGCCGCCGGCGTTGCGAGCTTTTTCCGCGGTGCGGCCGAGATGGGCATCGATTCCGCGTCGTGCACTGCCGCGGTTGTCGGTGCGACCGGATCGATCGGTGCCGCCTGCGTACGGCTCATTGCGCCCAGAGTGCGGCGCCTCATTATGGTTGCGCGCAACGCAACGCGCTTGCGTAAGTTCTACGACGAAGTCGCGCCCGAGCTTCCCTGCCGCAGCGACTACACGACCGACGTCGCCGCCGCCGTCCGGGAGGCGCAACTGATCCTCACCGCGACCAGCTCCACGCAGGACGTCATCGAGCCGGAGGACCTGTGCGTCGGCGCGGTCGTCTGCGAGCTCTCGCTTCCGCACGACGTGAGCCGGCGGGTCGCCGCCGAACGTCCCGACGTGCTCGTGCTCGAGGGTGGAAACATGCGCGTTCCGGGACATCCGCGTTTCGAGCGCGTGCGCGAGCCGGGCACCGAATTCGATCTGAACCTGCCCGCGCGCACGGCCTTGGCCTGCATGAGCGAGACGATGATTCTCGCGCTGGAGGGGCGCCTCGAGCCGTACACGCTCGGCCGTGGCATCAAGCTCGAGAAGGTGATCGAAATTCAAACGATGGCGGATCGCTGCGGCTTTGAACTCGGCGGTATGCGCGCCTTCGACGCGGCGATTACGCCGGAGAAGATCGCGGCCACCCGCGAAGCGGCGGCCGCCCGTGTCACCCTGAGCCCTTCGACTCCGCTCAGGACAGGCTGCGTCGAAGGGTGACACTGTTGTGAAGCGCGTCGTGTCGGTCTCGCTGGGTTCCAGCAGCCGCGATCACCGTGCCGAAGTGAACTTTCTCGGCGAAGCGTTCGATATCTCGCGCGTCGGAACCGACGGCAAACTCGATGCCGCGATCGCTATGGTCCGCGATCTCGACGGCCGGGTGGATGCGATCGGGTTGGGCGGCATCGACGTCTATCTCTACGCCGGGCGTCACCGCTACGCGCTGCGCGACGGCCTTCGGCTGCTCGAAGCAGCGAAGGTTACGCCGATCGTGGACGGCAGCGGGTTGAAGAACACGCTCGAGCGCGAGGCCGTTCGCTTCATGCAAGAGGATCTCGCGATCGATCTGCGCGGCAAGCACGTGCTGATGGTCAGCGCGCTCGATCGCTTCGGCATGGCGCAGGCGCTGGTTGACGCCGGCGCCGACGTACTATTCGGCGACTTCATCTTCGCGCTCGACAAGGACATGCCGGTGCGTGGTTTGGCCGAGTTCGAAACGCTGGCGGAGAAGTATCTCCCCGACGCCTGCAAGCTGCCCTTTCAGTTCTTCTATCCCACCGGCAAGAAGCAAGAGAAGCCGCCGGAGCCCAAGTACCCGCACTACTACGAAGAGGCGGAGATTATCGCCGGCGACTTCCACTTTATGCGCCAGTTCATGCCCGAACGGCTCGACGGGAAGATCGTGCTCACGAACACCGTTACCGCCGGCAACGTCGACGATCTGGCCTCCCGGGGCGTGAAGACGCTGATCACGACGACGCCGGAGCTCGGGGGGCGCTCGTTTGGAACCAACGTGCTGGAGGCGGCGCTTCTGGCGCTGCTCGGAAAGGCCTGGAACGACGTCGCTCCGGCCGACTACGAGCGCCTGCTGCGCGAGCTGCGCCTGAAGCCGCGAGTCGTGCACCTGGCCGCTTGAGGCGGCGCGCGATTGGGTAGGAGGCCTTCCACCGGCCTGCTGAGAACAAACCGCGCCAGCGTTCGCAAGACGCATATATTTGCTGTGTGGCCGCCCGGCCACGAGCGCCCCGAGAGGATCTAAAGGTTGAACGACAAGGAGATCGTCCTGACCGCCGAGGGTCTGACGAAGTTGGAGCAGGAGCTCGACGAGCTCAAGAGCGTCCACCGGCGGGAAGTGAACGACCGCATTCGCCAAGCCAAAGAGTACGGCGACCTGAGCGAAAATGCGGAGTACGAAGACGCCAAGCAAGAGCAGGCCTTTATCGAAGGGCGCATCCTCAAACTCGAGGCGATGATCCGCAACGCGCGGCTGATCGACGAATCCGAGTACGTGGCCGACGAGGTCCACCTCGGCGCAGTCGTCAAGGTTCGGGACTTGAAGAAGAACGACGCGTACGAGTTCTCAATTGTCGGCTCGGCCGAAGCCGATCCCCCCAATCGTCGAATCTCCAACGAGTCGCCCTTAGGCCGCGCGCTCATGGGGCACAAGAAAGGCGTTACGGTTGACGTCGCCACCCCGCGTGGAGTGGTGAAGTACAAGATCGAATCCATAAAAAGCAGCGCACCAAAAAAGGCCGCAAAGAAGGCATCGTAAGTTTGGAGGAGTTCGGGAAGACCGAAGCAGCACTCGTAGCGGCCAGACGTGAAAATCTGGCCGCTTTGCGTTCGCGGGGCAGAGACCCGTTCGCGCAGCGGCGCTGCGACGTGGACGCCACGGCGGAAGAGCTGCTGGCGCGATACGCGTTTCTCGAATCGGGGCAGGCCGCGGATGCGGAAAACTGGAGCCTCGCCGGACGCGTTCTCTCCAAGCGTACGATGGGCAAGACGGTCTTTGCCGATCTCGCCGACCGCACCGGCCGTCTGCAGATCTACGTTCGCAAGCAAGACGTCGGCGATGAGGTCTTCGCCGACTGGGCCGACCTCGACCGCGGCGATCTGATCGCGGTGCGCGGCTACATGTTTCGCTCGAAGATGGGCGAGCTGACGCTGCACGTCGGCTCGTTTGCGGCCATCGGCAAGGCGCTGATGCCGCTGCCGGACAAGTGGCACGGCCTGCAGGACGTCGAGAAGCGTTACCGTCAGCGCTATCTCGACATGATCGTCAATCCCGAGGTTCGCGAGACGATGATGATGCGCAGCCGCCTCATCGCGGAGACCCGCCGCTTCATCGATGGCCACGGCTTCTGCGAAGTCGAGACGCCGACGCTGCTGCACGTCGCCGGCGGCGCGGCCGCTCGGCCGTTCGTGACGCATTGTAACGCGCTCGATCAGCTGATGCAGTTGCGGATCGCGACCGAGTTGAACCTCAAGCGGCTCATCGTGGCCGGCATGGAGCGTGTCTACGAGATCGGGCGCATCTTCCGCAACGAAGGGATCGACACGACGCACAACCCCGAGTTTACGATGCTCGAGCTCTACGCCGCCTACTGGGACGTCTCCGACATGATGGAGTTCAACGAGGCGCTGATCGCGCATCTCGTCTCGGTCGTCACCGGCGGCGACACGGTCCTGACGCACGGTGAAACGACGATCTCCTTTGCCCGGCCGTTCGCGCGGATCGAGTACCTCGACGCGATGGCGCAGTATAGCGACGGCAAGTTCACGCGCGAGCTGCTGCTCGACGAGGCGGGCGCACACGCCATCGCCGCGCAGCTCGGGCTCCCGCCCTCACCGACGCACGGTCACGCGCTCGACAAGATCTTCGAGCGCGTCATCGAGCCGCGCCTCATCGCGCCCACGTTCGTCACCGGCTATCCGGTCGTGATCTCACCGTTGGCCAAGCGGCGCGAGGGCGATGCGGCAATCGTGGATCGCTACGAGCTCTTCTGCGCCCACATGGAGATCTCCAACGCCTTCACCGAGCTCAACGATGCGGAGGATCAGCGCGCGCGCTTCGAGGCGCAGGTTGCCGAGCGCATCTCGGGTGACGAAGAGATCCCCGAACCGGACTGGGACTTCGTGCGCGCGCTCGAGTACGGGATGCCGCCGACCGCCGGCATCGGCATCGGCGTCGATCGCCTGATGATGCTCTTGACGGACCAGCGTTCGATCCGCGACGTGCTGCCCTTCCCGCTGCAGCGGCAGCACGGCTGACGCTCACCCATCTGCGTCTGACCGTCGAGTACGACGGCAGCGCCTTCTACGGCTTTCAGTGGCAGCCCGAGCTGCGAACGGTCGCGGGCGTTTTGGAAGAGGCGCTCTCGCGGCTCTTCGACGCGCCAATAAAGGTAACGGGTGCCGGTCGGACCGACACCGGCGTGCACGCGACCGGACAGGTCGTCTCGCTCGAAACGCCCGCGCAGTTTCCGTTCGAGCGGCTCGCTTTGGCGCTCAACGCGACCCTGCCGCCGGATTGCTCGGTGCGCGAGAGCGCCGTCGTGGATGCCGATTTTTCGGCCCGCTTCTCAGCGCGCGAGCGCACCTACGTCTACGCGATCCTCAATCGGCCCCAGCGCAGTGCCTCGTTCGGTCGCCTTGCCTGGTACGTGGCGCAGCCGCTCGACGTCGAGGCGATGCGCGCCGCCGCCGCACACGCCGTCGGCGAGCACGATTTCCGCTCGTTCTGCTCGCTGGTCCCAGAGGGAGCGGAGGGCGAGCCCAGCTCGACCGTCCGCACGGTCACCCGCTTTTCCGTCGAACCTCACGGCGAACTGATCCGGCTCGAGATCGCCGCCAACGGCTTTCTCCGGCGCATGGTACGCTCGCTGGCCGGCACGCTGGCCGAGTGCGGGCGCGCGCGGGGCTCTCCCGACGGCGTGGCTCAGATGCTGGCCCGCGCCCAGCCGGGGAGCCGTCCGATCGCGCCCGCCCAAGGCCTTTACCTGGCCGGCGTGCGTTACTTCGATGGCTACGACTCGTTCGCCGAGCCGCCGCTATTCGGGTCGGATAGGCGGCTTGACGGAGGACGGGCTTTCCCGTAGCATAGGTTGGTTGTGCGCACCTACCAGCAGAAAACGGCCGAAACGGAGCATCGTTGGTATGTTGTCGATGCGGCGGGCCAACGTTTAGGCACGCTGGCGGTTCGTGTTGCGCGCGCGCTCTCCGGCAAGCACAAGCCCACCTGGACGCCTCACATTGACGACGGCGATCACGTGATCGTGCTCAATGCGGAGAAGGTCGAGCTTGGCGGCAACAAGTGGAAGCAGAAGCTCTACTATCGCCACAGCAACTATCCCGGTGGCCTGAGGGTGCAGACGGCGCGTGAAATCGCCGACAAATATCCCGAGCGTCTCGTCGAGAAGGCCGTGCGCGGCATGCTCGCACCCAACCGCATGCGCGACGCGCAGCTGCGCCGCTTGAGCGTTTACGCCGGAGCCGAGCATCCCCACGACGCACAGCAGCCGTCGGCGTTGCCGTAGGAGCAGTTTTTGAACGAGGCTAGCGACGTCATTCAATCGACCGGGCGCCGGAAACGCGCGGTCGCTCGCGTCAAGCTGATGCTCGGCCAGGGCATCATCACCGTTAACGACAAGCCCGCCGATGAATACTTCCCGCGCCCAGCGCTCATGCAGATCGTCCGTCAGCCGCTCGAAGTAACCCGGAGTGGCTCCCGCTTCGACGTCCGCGTCAAGGCCGAAGGCGGCGGCGTAACCGGCCAGGCCGGTGCGGTTCGCCACGGCATCGCCCGCGCGCTCGTCGAAATGGACGCATCGTTGAAGGAGACGCTGCGCAAGAACGGTCTCCTCACGCGCGACCCGCGCGAAAAAGAGTCGAAGAAGTACGGCCGCAAGCGCGCGCGTAAGCGTTTCCAGTACAGCAAACGCTAAGGCACTCTCCTAAGCTCGTTGCGATTGTGCTCGGCGCAATCGCACTGCTCGTACAACCTCCCGCCGCTTGGATCGAGCACGCCTATTCCAATGGCGCGTATCCCGTTTGGGAGCACGCTGCCTTTTCGATCACCAATCCCGTGCCCTGGTCGCTTGGCGACATCGCGGGGCTGGCCGGCATCGCCGCGATCCTCGCGCAGATCTTCGTCTTTACCTCCGCAAGCGTGCATCTGCGGCGCAAGCAGCTCGTACCGATGCTGGCCGGCTGTTTGGCCGTGCTGGGAATCTACGCCGTCTGGTTTGAGCTGAGCTGGGGATGGAACTACGCGCGTGCGCCGCTCGAGACGCGCGTGCGATTCGACCCGGCGCGCGTCACCCCGGGAGCGGCCGCCGCGCTGCGCGACCGTGCGATGACGCAGATGAATGCCTTGGCGCCAGCCGCGCACGCGCGCGCGAGCGAGCCGATCGATCTTGCCGCATTGCGCGTGGCCTGGCTCCCGGCCGTGCAGCGTGCCGGCGACACCTGGACGCCGAACGTCGGCAGCCCGAAGCTGACCATCGCCGACCCTTTCATGGTCGCGACCGGAACGAGCGGCTTCATCAACCCGCTCACGCTCAACGTTCAGGTCGCATCCGATCTGTTGTGGTTCGAGCGGCCTTTCGATCTCGCGCACGAGTGGAGTCACGACGCTGCCTACGCGCGCGAGGATGAGGCCAACTATCTTGCCATCGTCACGTGCTTGCGCTCGCGCGATCCGGCGGTGCAGTATGCCGGCTGGTTCGCGCTCTTTCTCTATCTGCCGCAGAAGCGGCACTACGCGCACGCCGAGTTCGTCCCGCTGGTGTGGCAAGACTTCGCCGCGATCCGCAAGCGCGATGCGCGGCACATCAACGTGCTGCTCGCGCATTGGTCGTGGCGAACCTATAACGTCTATCTGAAGAGCAACCGGATTGCGGCTGGCATCGCTAACTACGACGAGGTAACGCGGTTAATGCTCGGCGTCCCGCGCGACTCGGACGGTTTACCGATAGCACGGTAAAGAAGAAGCTCCGTCGTCCAGGGTGACTACGGAGCTTCTTGTTTTGACTCGTCTAGTTCGTTTTACCCGAGTTGCTAGCTACTTATGCGGCGGTTTGCCGCCTGCGCCGTTGCCTGCAGGCGGCTTGCCC
>JBAPZS010000488.1:0-2540 GCA_049285355.1 Candidatus Cybelea sp.
GCGTGCGAGATCGCGAGGATCGCCATCATGATGAACACGTAGATCGCGAGGGCGACGTCGGCCAAGAGGCCGGGCAGACGATAGACGAAGACCATAAAGAGCAGCACGAGGCCGAGACCGAGCGCCGCCGCGCGCATCGATTGGACTAAGTCGATCTTGCCGAGCGTCGGGCCGATCGTTTCCTTCTCGACGATCTTCACGCTGACGGGCAGCGCGCCGGCGTTGAGCTCGTTGGCCAGCGTAATCGTTTGTTCTTGGGTGAAGCTGCCGGTGATCTCGCCGCTGTCGTAGATCGGGCCTTGAACGATCGGCGCCGAGAGATAACGATGATCGAGAAAGATGCCCAACGGCTTCTGAAGATTTGCCGTCGTCAGTTTACCGAACCTCGCCGGATCCTTCGTTTGGAATGTGATGTTCGGACGGCCGGCTTGATCGTAACTCGCTTGCGCGGCCTTCAGATCTTTACCGGAGTAGACGACGGGACCGCTAAGATCGTACGCGGTCTTCGAGACGTAAAGTTCGGCCGCGGCCTTCTCCTTCGGCGAGAGATTCGGCTCGGCTAAGGCTTGCAGCGCGGCGTCGGCCTTTTGCTGGACGTCGAACGGCACGATCTTATACGCGAGGACGGCGACCTGCTTGAGCACCTTTTCGGCCTGATCGGGATCCTTCACCGCGGGCAGCTCGACCAGAATGCGATTGGTGCCGACGTTGCTGATCGAGGGCTCGGCGACGCCGAGGCCGTTGATACGCCGGTCGATCACCTCGCGCGTCTGCGCCTGGACTTGCGCGGTGATCTGCGGCACTTCGGCGGAGGGATAGAGCTGCAGCAAGAGCCGCGCGCCACCCTGAAGATCGAGGCCGAGATGGATCGTCTTCGAGATCGGGATCACCGCCCAAATCGAAATTGCGCAAACCGCGACGATGACTAACGCCTTGAACGGCGCCTTAAAACGTTTCCAGTTCATTGGAGCCGGACGAGTTTAGCCTTTCGCGGGCGCCGGGCCTGCCGCGGGCCGCCAGAGCCGGCGCCCTATGGCGAGCAATCCGAGCGTGGCAAGCGTGGCGACCAAGCTGCCGCACGCGCCGGCGAGCGGGTGTCCGTAGATGAACGCACCGGCGGCAAAGAGCGCGCCGTAGACGGCCGCCACGCCGAGCACCCAACCGAGCAGTGCCGTCGGGAGCGAGTCGGGCGAGGGCGGCAGACCGCTGCGCCGGCGGACCGCGGCCCAGCCGGGACCCGCGGGGCGCACCTTATCGTAGAAGGCGTCGAGGGTTTCGCTCGCGACCGGCGGCGTGAGATAGGTCACCGCGATCCAAACGATCGTGGTGACGGCGATCGTGGTAAGGAGCGACGTGGTCGTCTCAACCGTATGACCCGTCCGCGCCGCAATGAAGAACGCGAGCGCTACGGCAAACGATGCGAGCATCGCGCTTACCTCGCTCCATGCGTTGATCCGCCACCAGAACCAGCGCAACAGATAGATGAGACCGGTGCCGGCGCCGATGGAGAGCAAGAGGTTGAAGGCGTCCTTCGCGTTGGTCAACGCGAAGGTAAAGAGCACGCCCAGCCCCATGAGGAGTGCCGTCACGAGGCGCCCCACGAAGACCAGCTCGCGCTGACTCGAGCCGGGCCGAATGAAACGTTGATAGAAGTCGTGCACGAGATACGACGTGCCCCAGTTGAGGTGCGTCTCGATGGTCGAGCGATAGGCGGCAAAGATGCCGGCGACCATGAAGCCGGCAAACCCCGTTGGGAGAAAGACGAGCATCGCCGGATAGGCGACGTCGTTGCCGAGCAGGCCCGGCGCGAGACCCGGAAAGCGTACTTGCACGTCGTGCAGCGTGGGATAGACGATCGTCGAGGCGAGCGCGACGACGATCCACGGCCACGGACGCAGCGCGTAGTGCATCACTTGAAACGCGAAGGTGCCCAAAAGCGCATCCGACTCGGTGCGCGCCGCCAGCATGCGCTGCGCGACGTAGCTGCCGCCGCCGGGTTCCGCACCCGGATACCAGACCGACCACCACGTGATCGTGAGCGGAATGACGAAGATCGCGAGCGCGGTCTTCCAATCGCCGAAGTTCGGGAGCACGGAGAGCATCGCGGCATGGCGACCGCTAAAGTGCGCGATCAATCCGTGGAGGCCGCCGACGCCCGGCGCGTGGATCGCGAAGTAGGCCGCGGCAAACGCGGCGGTCATCGTGATGCAGAACTGAATCATGTCGGTGAGCATCACGCCCCACAGCCCGGCGGTGGCGGCGAAGATAATCGGGACCGCAACGCAGATGGCCAGCGTTTCGGCACGTGGCCAGCCGAAGAGCACCCCGGCGATCTTCTCCAATGCGAGCGTGACGCTCGCAATGATCACGCAGTTGAAGAACAGTCCGAGATAGATCGCGCGAAAGCCGCGCACGAACGAGGCGGCGGGGCCGGAGTAGCGCAGCTCGTAAAACTCCAAGTCGGTCAGCACGCCGGAGCGCCGCCAGAGCCGCGCGTAAAAGAAGACCGTCGCCATGCCGGTAAGCAGAAACGACCACCA
>JBAPZS010000489.1:0-1683 GCA_049285355.1 Candidatus Cybelea sp.
GGTGATGACCGCTTTGGTCACGCGCTCGCCCAGATAGTTACTGGCGTCGTTGACGAGCTTCTGAAGGATCATCGCCGAAATCTCTTGCGGCGTGTAATCCTTGCCGTCAATCTTGACGCCGTAATCCGCCTCGCCCATGTGTCGCTTGATCGAGCTGATCGTGCGATCCGGGTTGGTGATTGCCTGACGCTTTGCGAGTTGTCCGACGAGACGCTCGCCGGTTCTTGTGAATGCCACGACCGAAGGCGTTGTGCGCGAACCTTCGGCGTTGGGAATAACTACGGGCGCGGTGCCCTCCATAACGGCGACGACGGAATTAGTCGTGCCGAGGTCGATGCCGACCGTCTTAGCCATGAAATTTTCTACCTCGTTGTGTAAATTTTCCGAGCCGCTCCGGACCAGCTAAGCCGGTAACTGCGGGCCGAGGTTATGAGCCGTGCACGCTGCCGGCGGCGCCTTGCCGCTTACGATTAGATCGGATTAAGGGGTACCACACCATGATACATGATGCGGCAGTAAAATGTTTACTCCATTAGCGGAGACACGCCTGGAGGGCCCTCGGTTGCAGGGTCCCCCTTTCGACTCGGCCGTTGTCATCCTGAGCGGAGTCGGTTGTCATCCTGAGCGGAGTCGAAGGATGACCAGCGACGAACTACGGCTGTTCCTGCTGCTGTTCTTGTTGCTGTTGCTGCTGCGATTGTTGTTGTGGCTGCGCGGCCGGGGTCTCGCCCAGCTTGATCGCGACGAACTTCTTGACGCCTTGCGACCAAACGTTGAGCCGAATCGTGTCGCCCGGCTTCTTTGAGGAGATGTAATCGTGCAGCTCCTTGACACTCGAGTACTGCTTGCCGTCCGCCTGCAGGATGACGTCGCCCGGCTGGATGCCGGCCTGGTCGGCAGGCGAGCCGGAGAAGACCTGCTGCACGGCGATGCCGCTGGGCCCGCTGTAACCGATCTGGTTCTTCACGCCCGGCGTGAGATCGGACATGTAGATGCCCAAGAAGCCCGTGTCGGTACCCTGATGCGCGCCGGGGTTCTTCTCTAAGGAAGCAACCACGCTGCGCACGGTGTTCGACGGAATCGCAAAGCCGATGCCCTGCGCGTATGCCGACTTCACGGTGGACTGGCTCATTCCGATGACCTGTCCGTCAATATCGACGAGCGGTCCGCCGGAGTTGCCGGGGTTGATCGGCGCCGAGGTCTGCAGCAAACCTTTGAAGTCGATCTCGGCGCCGTTCTCCGAAATAGGCTCCGAGCGGTCGAAGGCTGAGACGACGCCGACCGTCACGGTCTGCTGGAGTTGCAGCGGTTCGCCGATGGCGATTGCCCACTGGCCCTGTTCGAGCTTGCTGGAATCGGCCAGCTCGAGCGGCGGCGGAAGCTTCGAATAGCCGTCCACCTTCAAGATGCCGACGTCGGCAGCGACGTTGTATGCGACGATGTGCGCGGGCACGTGATCGCCGTTGGCAAAGACGACCGTCAGCTTCGTGAGCTTGCCGCCCGTAGGCGGCTGCAGCACGTGCGCGTTGGTGACGATGTCGCCGTTCGTGTCGATGACGAAGCCCGAACCCGAGGCCTCACCGTGATACGGCTGCACGATACCGGGCCCGCCCTGCCCGCCGAAAAACTGCTGGAAGAACGGGTCGGCCGGAATTACTTCCTGACCGTTGACCTGTTCGGTAA
>JBAPZS010000490.1:0-7745 GCA_049285355.1 Candidatus Cybelea sp.
ATGCGCACCTGACCACTATGAACGGCTCGCTCTATGGCACGACGATATGGGGTGGCCGCGGAAAAAGCGGGGTCGGGACCGTTTTCGAGTACTCCCCTTAGCTATTGCCACTCGCTGCGCTCGGCGAGATAGAATTCGACGCCGTCGGGATCTTTGAAGAAGGCAAAGCGCATCGGAGGATCTGCCACGATGTCGCCGGCAAATGCGACGCCGCGTTGCGCTAACCGTTTCATACTCAACTCTACCGAGTCGACACCCAATCCGATGGAGAGGGCGCCCTTTCTCGCCGGCGCGTCGTTCGGCGCGGGATGCAAAGCGATGGTGACGCCGGGCGCCTCGACAATCGCGAACTCGTTGCCGTAGCGGGTTTTCAGGGGCAAGCCGAGCCGCTTCGTATAGAAGTCGATCGAACGCTCCATGTCGGCGACGATTATCGTTACCATGCTCTCATTGAAATGCCCATCGGGTGACGTGAGGTTCTGCATGTTAGGCTCTCCTCCGTGTGGCGCCTTGGTGCCTGATTCTTTTGCGTCCGGTTCTTGCGATGACACCCAGAAGGTTTAGGTGACGAGCGAGTTCGAGACGACCTGCTGCCGTCAACGCATACGGCCGTCGGCGGTAATCGTCGCTCTGGATCTCTTCGATCCAGCCGCGCCGCCCCATCCGAGCCAGTGCCCCGTACAGCGTTCCGGCGCGCATCTGCCAACCCGTCATCGCTTCCACGTCCTGCATGATCGAGTAGCCGTGCTTTGGTTCATCGGCCAGCGCCACCAAGATTAGTAAGGTTGGTTCTACGAGGTTCCCTATATCGCTTGGCATTATACCGTGTCACGGTATAATAGCTCTCCGCAAGAAGCGTTGTCAACATCGAACGCCGCCGAAGGCTTCGCGATGGCTAACGGTTGTGCGCCGCGAACTTGGCGAGTCGTGAGCGAGGCGAGCGTTACCCGGTGGCTCCTCGAGGGTGATCCGGCGATTCGATGGCGGGTCATGCGCGATCTCACGCGCGAGTCCGATGACGTCGTTGCGACGGAAAGGTCGCGTGTAAGCTCCGAGGGGTGGGGTCGAGCGCTGATCGACCGCCAGGCGCCCGAGGGTTGGTGGGTTCGGCCCGATGATGAGGGCTGGATGGCCACGACCGACGCGCTCGTGCTCCTTCGTGTGATGGGTCTGGACGCGTCGAGCGACGAGGCGCACCGGGCGATCGCGCGGGTGAAAGCGCATCTGACGTTTGAAAGGCTCGCCAACCGCCCCTATTTCGACGGCGAGACGGAGCCGTGTATCAACGGCGCCATCCTTGCCGTCGGGAGTTATTTCGGCGAACGCTGCGACCGCATCGTCGATCGCCTGCTCGACGAGCAGCTCGCAGACGGCGGGTGGAATTGCGAAGCCCCACCGAGTACGCGCTCGTCGTTCAATTCGACCATCCGTGTCCTCGAAGGCTTACTCGAATACGAACGTGCCTGGGGCATCACACCGGTCATGACGGATGCGCGCCTCAAAGCGCACGAATATCTGCTGGAGCGACGGATGTTCAGGCGATTGACCACCGGCGAAATCGTCGATCGCAAGTGGACGCGCTTTGCGTTTCCCACCGTTTGGCATTACGACATCCTTCGGGGTCTGGACTACCTGCGAAGCGCGAGTGTAGAGCCCGACGAACGCGTCGCCGATGCGATTGATTTCGTCGAAGCGAGGCGTCATCAAAACGGACGATGGCCGATGAACCATCTGCACGCGGATCGGCTAGATTTTCCGATCGAGCCCGAGACGGGCAGGGCGAGCCGGTGGAACACGCTGCGCGCCATGCGCGTCCTCAAATGGTACAATCGGCGCGCGTGAAGCCGGTTTTTGTCATTGCGGCGGTGCTCGCCGCGTGCGTCGCAGCAGCCGCTGCCGTTCCGGCGTGGCTCGTCGCCAAGCCCGGTGCCGGCGCCTTTACCAGCGCCGGCGAAGAGGATTCACCAACGACGCCCGTTTGCGCGACCGTGGCATCGTACCGCCTCTACGTTGACGAGAACGGCGCGAAAGGCTGCGTCGAACGCCCCGCCGGTGTGAAGGTAATCGTCGATTCCATCGTTCCGGCGACGGTCGGCTTCGGCGCGGTCGCCAAGCTGCACGCCGAAAACGGGGCCTTTGCAGGCTATACGGCAGTCACCGAGTTGTTGCCGCGCATCCCGAGCGGCGTCACCGTAACGCTCGCACCCGCTGCCGACGAAACGCTCACAATCTCCGCGAACCAGCGTGCCGACCTCGGTGCGGGCTTAGACCTGGGCGCCAGGGTTTCGGCGGTCACGTTGCGCTTCGATCCCGCCAACGACGATAAGCGCGATCTGCTCGTGCGCGTTACAGAGGGGAAATTCGCCGGCAGAACCGGATGGCTCTTCGCCCGCCAGGCGTTCGTCGGCGGCTTGCCCATCAACGTTCTGCGGCCGTAGCGCCGCCGGAAATCCCGCTTTTACCGGCTAGCCCGCGATCTCTCTGCGAAGGGGTGACTGCGTTGTCGGACCGATCTTTTCGAGCAGTTCGCGAAAGCGCGCGTCCTCCGCAAGCGGCTCGAACCAGGTTAGGCTCCGCAGGAACGGGAGCGCCACTTCGCGCTGCTCGTAGGCGCCCTCGAGCAAGAGCATCGCTTCCTCCAGACGACCGACGCCGATGGCGACGATCGCAAGATTCCAAGCAACGACGTAGTCGGTTTGAGCGAGCGCCCGTAGCTTCGTCAAAATCTCATTTGCGCGATCGAGGCGCCCCATGTCGGCGTAGGCACGGCCGAGCATCGGCAGCCGGAAACTCGGCTCCTCTGACCGTTCCGCAGGAAGGAGCTCCAGGTCGCCGATCGCCTTTTCGGGATCGCCCCAGAGCAGATAGGCTTGCGCGCGGTACCGGCGCGCGATATAGAAGGCCGGATCGGTCTCCAGCAGATTCGTCATGATGGCGATCGCGTCTTGATATTCTCGGGAGTGCACGAGCACGCGCGCGAGCAACAGCTGAAGCGGCAGCGACGACGGCTCCATCGTTAGAGCGAGTTCGGCTTGCGCGAGCGCGTCGGCATAGCGTCCGGTGCAGACGTACAGCCACGCCGCGTTGTTCCGCACGAACGTCGAGCCGGGATTGAGCCGCAAGGCCAACTCGATCTCCTCCTGCGCGCCCCTCCAATCCCAATCACAGAAACAGAGCAGTCCGGATCGAACGGCGTGAGCGATCGCGGAGCTCGCATCGATCGCGAGTGCTTGTGCGATCGCCTTTTTTGCCAGCGGGAATGAAACGTTGGGAGGGACGTGCCAATACTCCGCCAGTAGCGCGTGCGACCGGCCGAGCCCGACGAGCGCAGGCAGGTAGTTTGGATTCGAGCGTAAGGCGGCCTCGAAAAACTCGATCGCGCGTTGTATCGAAGGCTCCGTGCGCTGCTCGATGAGGAAACTGCCTTGGCAATAGTTTCGAAACGGATCGACTCCGCTGCGCAACAGCGCGTCGGCCGCGCTCGCGGCATCGGCCGGCGTGTGCTCGACGCGTTCGACCGGCGCTTCGGTGACCGGAAGCGCAAACCGGTACCCGCTTCCGGAGACCGAGAGGATGTACGAATGATCTCGCGCGCGTTCTCCGAGCAGCCGGCGCAAGAGGTACACGTGTTGGGCCAAGTTCCCGTCGGTAACGGCTTCGTGCGGCCAAACGCTTACCGCGAGGGCCTCTTTGGTCACGAGCGTGCCTTTTGCCGCGACGAGCTCGGTGAGGAGGAGCGCCAAACGCTCCGGCATCGGCGTGACCTCCGCGCCTTTGAAGAGCAGCCGCCTGGCCGGCTCGAAGCGGAACTCGCCAAAGCCGTATTGGTGCGGCGCTGCCGTCGGCTTGGAAGACGATGCCCGTAGGAATGGAACGACACTCACCGCTTTTTCGAATCTCCTAAATCTTTAGTTGTATAATAAGCCGCTCTCGATGTACTGTCAACTAAATCTTTAAGAGAATCGGAGCGGTGCCGCAGCTACCCCACACTACAGTGTGGCCTCACCTTATGCAGGTGACCGGTGTAGTGGACGCAGGCGACGGACGGTCCCATGCGCTTTGAAAGCATGTAGGCCGCCGGCGCTGCAAGCTTTGCGAACCCAAAGATCGTCATTAATAGGGCCGCCACAAGGCTCAAGCCGATGACCAGCGAGCTCCGCCGCGACACCAAAATGCTCCCCGCAACGTCGGCGAGGTTTGCCGGTGAGGCCGGCAGATCGATTAGCAGAGCCTCGAACTCGCTGCCGTAGCGCGCCCGCCATTCCGGCGCGTGCATCGCGGCCAGCCTCCGCGCGAGTCGCGCTTGCATTAGGTAGCGAGCCCCCGCAGCATCAGCTGATAATCGCGCAGTTCGCTCATGCGCGACTGGAATGCCCGGCGCCCGGAGGGAGTAATGCGATACGGGCGCCGGCCGCGCTCTTCGATGATGCGACCCTCGATCAGTCCGAGCCGTTCGAGGCGTGAGATGGCGCCGTAGAGCGTCCCGGGGCCGAGCCGCTTTCCGGTATGCTCCTCGACGTCGGCAATGATGGCATACCCATGCTTCGTCCCCGCGCAAAGCGACGCGAGGATAAGGAGCGCGGGCTCGTTTAGTCGCCCGAGGCTCGCCGGTGAAGAAGAGCGTTCGTCATTACGCGGCACGTAATATACCGTATCACGTAATATCATGAGCGGCAAGCCTACCTGGCTCGATACGCCGCAAACGGATCCTCTTGCACCTCGTCGCAGAAGTTCGGGAGGTGGAAGCCCGGGATCATGCGGTAAGCGACATCGGTCACGAAACAGTTACCGGTGGCCTGCGGTTTTAGTTTCGCCACCTCGGCAACCGCGCGCAGAAAGACGGGAATGAACCCGGTGCGTGGCGCCTCATTAAGAACCGCGATCACGTCGTCACGCTGCATCAGCTCCAGATAACCGCCGAAATCGGCGGAGACGCCGGCATTGACGAGCATCACCTCGGGCTGCTTCCACCGGGCAATTCCTCCGGCGTCGTGCAGGCTGATCGCATCCCACACGAGGTCCGCTCGACTGCCGCTCACGCCGTGGCGTCCGAGAATCTGACGGGCGAGGTTGGCGCCGTCAACCTCAAAGCGCTGATCGTGGCTTGCGTACGCGCGCGTGAGACCCGTGTCGTGAAGTATCGCCGCGACGTAAACGGCCTCCACATCGTGCGAAACGCCCTTCGCCTTGGCGATAATTTCGGCGAAGAGAAAGGCGCGCAGCGAATGATTGAAGATCTCGATCGGCTCGGAGGATCGAGCAGCGTCGGTTGCCTCCTTCGCAAGCGCTGTATCGGGAATATCGATGCCCGCCACCGCCGGCGGCGGCGCCCCGGCAAGCGAACCTGCGGCAACCGCCGCGCATGCATTGAGAAAATCCGAGCGGTGCATTGGCTGCAACTACTTGCGCGGCCGGACCGCCCCCTCTCCGTCTCGGCGAAGCCAGAATCAAACTTTATCAAAGCGTCCGCACTGCGACGATTCTTTGACGCGAAACCCGCCACAGTTGCCGGCCGTACAGCCGGTATGAGGAACGCTCGCCTCTACGCCCTAATCGGCACGGCGTCGGCCGTTGCGATCACGGCAACCATGGACGCACACGGTCTCACCGTCTTTTCGGCGCTTCCGCTGCTTCCGCTAGCGGCCGCGCTATGGGCGCTGCAACGCTTCTCGCGTCAGCAGTTTGGTGTTACGCTCGGCACCGGACGCGGCTACCTGGCCGCGCTGGCATTTCCGGTACTCGTTCTGACCCTCGACTGCGCGGTCGCAGCTGCGGCCGGCGCGACGCATCAACGCCCCTTCACGCCGGCGACGCTGCTTCACGTGCTTATCGGCGCGAGTGCCGGAACGCTCGCCGTACTCCTGACGGAGGAAGGGTTCTTTCGCGGCTGGTTGTGGGCCACGCTCGCTCGCGGGGGATTCTCGAATGCCGCGACGCTGGCGATCTCAAGCGCGGTCTTTGCGCTCTGGCATCTCTCGTACGTGACGATGGCGGCGGGTTACATTCTGCCGCCCGGTCAGGTCGCCGTCTTTATCGCCAACGCGTTCGTCATGGGCGCAATTTGGGGAACGATGCGCAGGATGTCGGGATCGATCGTGGTCTCATCGGTAAGCCACGGGGTATGGAACGCGTTTGCCTATCTTTTATTTGGCGAGGGTCCGAAGATTGGATTGCTCGGCGTAACCCAAACGGCGACGTTCGGTGCGGAGATCGGCGTAATCGGGCTCGCTCTAAACTGCCTCTTTGCGCTTGGGCTTGCGTACTTCGCTCGCCGCAACCGGGTTCAACTGGCCAGCGCCGGTTGAAACGGCTGGATCGAGAGATCGGCATTCTCCTCGAGGAAGCCGCGCAGCTCGCGTAAAGCGGCCGAGCTACGTACCGCGGTGGACCCCGCGCAATACTCGAGAAATGTCCCCAGGCTCGCCAGCGCTTCGGCCCACCGAGGGTCGTCCGGCATACCGGCGGCATGGTGGAGCGCATCGGCGATGTCTCGCGTCGCGCGGGCGGCGGAGTAGGTGGCTCCGGACGTTCGCGGCGTGAGACCGAAAAGCAGACGCGCGATGTCGTCGCGGATTTTGGCGCAAGCGGCTTCGTATTGCATGGTGCAATCCTCCTACGATCGTTTTTGGGTTAATATCAGGACGCCGGGCGTAACCAAAAGCGCGAGCACCCCGGTAACGAAGAACGCATCGGCGTACGAGAGCGCTGCCGCTTGGGCGGCAACGGCGGATGCCAATTCGCTCGGTGTGCCGTGCTGCAGAAACTGCACGACCGGCAATCGCGAAAGCGTGATTTGAGCGGCTAAAATCGTTTGATGAAACTGCAGGCGCCGGTCCAAGAACGCCACGATCGATGCCGACGAAACCGATCCGCCCAACTGGAAGAAGAGCACGATAAACGCCGCGGCCTTGGCTGCTGCGTCGGGCGCGACGGCACGCATCGTCGCAACGAGCAGCGGCGAGTAGACGAACGCCGAGCCCGCCCCAATAAGAAGCAACGGCGGAACGAACGTGCCGACACCGCTGCCAGTGGTCACGCAGCTCGCCATCCAAAGCGAGCCGAGCCCCGCAACTGCCAAACCGCCGCCGATCGACCAGCGCAGATCGAAGTTCGGTAAGCCGGCGAGTCGCGCGACCGGAATCGTCAGCAGCACGACCGGCAGCGCCCGAACGCCGATGAGCACGCCCGCCAGCGTGCTGGTGAAGCCAAGATTGTCGATTGTGAACTGCGGGAGCAGCAAGAGGCTCGGGAAGATGACCGCGGCGTAGGCGCCTGCGATGGCGAGCGCGGCCGCAACGGCGGGCTGACGCAGCACGCGCAGGTCGACGATCGGCTGATCGACGCGTAGCTCCCACCACACGAAAGCGGCGGTTGCAACGATCGCAATCAACGAAGTCGCGCAAATCGTTTGATCGGCGAACCAGTCCGCGCGCTGCCCCTGATCGAGGACGAATTGCATGCAGCTGACGGCGACGATCAGGAGCGCGATACCCGTCGCGTCTACGCGTGCCGGTTGCGGCCGAGCGTTCTCGCGCATGTAACGCGCCAAAAGAACGAAGGCAAGGATTCCCGGAACGAGGTTGACGTCAAAGACCCAGGGCCACGATAGATTGTCGACGAGAATGCCGCCGAGCGTCGGGCCGACGGACGGGCCGAGAACCGTCCCCAGCGCGAAGATCGACTGGCTCATCCCCATGGCTTCGCGTGGAAAGGTGTCGCGCAGCACGACCTGCGCCGTTGCGAGC
>JBAPZS010000491.1:0-1929 GCA_049285355.1 Candidatus Cybelea sp.
GTCCGGTCACGGTGCCGTAGAGCGTGCCATTGACATTGATGAGGGCCGCTTGCGGGTTTTGCCCGTCGGCCCCGCCTTTGAAGCTGTAACGCATCGTTTCCTTACCGGATCGCGTGATCGAGAAGACCGTTCCGCAAGCGAGACCATTTTCGCAGTTCGCGCCACCCCAATTGGTTGTGCCGTACAGCTTGCCGTTGACGTTGATGAGGCCCGCATACGGGCTTTGCCCGTCGGTCGTCCTGTCTTTGAAGCGATGGAGCACGGTTTCCTTACCGGACGTCGTGATCGAGAAAACCGTTCCGCATCCGCTCGTACCGTTACCCGAACAAGACAGCGAACCACCCTCCGCAGTCGTGCCGTAGAGCGTGCCATTGACGTTGAGAAGAGATGCGTATGGGTGTCCGCCGTCCGCCGGGCCGCCTTTGAAACCGTAGAGTACGGTTTCCTTACCGGACGTCGTGATGGTGAAGACCGTACCTTCCCCGTACATGCCGCCTCCCGCAGTCGTGCCGTAGAGCGTGCCATTGACGTTGAGAAGAGACGCCACAGGGTGTGCGCCGTCCGCCGACCCGCCTTTGAAACTGTAGAGTACGGTTTCCTCGCCGGACGCGCTTATGCTGTAAACGCTGCCGCAGCTTAAACTGCCAGAGCATCCGCCGCCGCCATCCGTGGTCGTACCGTAGAGCGTGCCGTTGACGTTGGTGAGGCCCGCGCTCGGGAACGCGCCGTCCGAACCGCCTCTGAAGCTATAAAGTACTCGGTACGCGGGAAGCTTGTGCGTTCGCTCCGCAGAGACGCCGAGAGGCGAAGGGCTAAGTGGTGTGCCGCTTCCGCCGCCGCACCCTGCGAGCAATGCCACGGCTACACAACTGCTGAGCGCGGAGCCGCTAAGACTTGAAATCCTCATGGCGTGCCTCCTGAAGCCTGCGGCGGAGTTCGTTCGCTACGTCGCAGCGCTGTCCCAGCGGAGCGAGCGTTTACGCTGCGCCCCACTTAGGGCGTACCTCCCAAGGTCAAACCTCTTCACGCTCCGCGCTCCCCGATCCACCAACGGATCAACGGCCAAGATACCGTATTCGGTGTCAGACACAGTTGGCGTCGAAGGCGACGCCAGAGCGAAGAATTCCCTCCTAGTGCGACATGGCGCGGCGGATGGCCGTAAGCGCAGCGTTGCTCAGCAGGCCCGGCGGGCTGATGAGCTGGATGCGCGTTCCGCGGACGGTCCAGTCGATCGGCTCCAGGCGGATACGTTGTATCGTCTGACCGTTTTTGAACTGCACGAAGCCATACCCCCCGCTGCCGGCAGCCGGTAACGCCGGTGCCGCGGGCATCGCGCCGGCGTTCGCGCCTTGCCTGATCATCAAGTGCGTCCGCTGCGGCGCGTTTGCGCGCGTACTGCTCTCGGCAATGGTTAACGGCGGGGCGTTATCACTCGTGCGGTACTCGAAGAGCAGGTGCGAGTCGAAGCGCGACGAGCCGAAGTTCAACTCGTGGATCGTCACTTGGAACTGTGCGGGAATCCCGGCCGGTGCGATCACTTCGAACGGCATGTCGTGACGAGCCTGGTCGAGGGTAACGGTATTCACGGCCACCGTTACGGTCCGGCCGTCGATCGTCGCAAACGCCTGCAGTGCGCGTTCCACTTGAGCAATGACGACTGGGCCATTGAAAATGAGCACCAAGACGACGCCGGCGGCAGCGAGCGCTGCCGCCGCCGGACGCCAGGTGACGCGAGATTCCGACAGCGCCTGCAAGCGAGCTTGGACTGCGTTCGCTCGGTACGTCGGAACCGCAATACTTTCGATGTAAGAGGCCGCTGCCTCGTGAAGCGCTTCAGTTTGCGACGACGGATTCATCTGCATGCCTTTCTTCGGGTCGCGTTCGCGCGTGAGGTCCTGAGTTAGGCTCCTCGAGCAAGCGCCGCAGCCT
>JBAPZS010000492.1:0-4851 GCA_049285355.1 Candidatus Cybelea sp.
GCTCGCAAAGCGCTGCTTTTGTCGCTCATCGTTCCTAGCCCGCCCTCCGTCAAACGGCCAGCCTTATACATCAAACTTCCGGCACAGGGCACTAGCCGGCGATCGTCGCTAGGGCGCTGCGATACTCCTGAAGACTGCGCGGCGGCCCGGCTTTGCTTGCGAGCGCTTCGGCCAGCGCGCCTGCGGTATCGAGACTCGTTAAACAGGCAATGCTCGCCTCCACCGCCGCACGGCGAATCTTGTAGTCGTCGGAGATCTCTGCGGGTCCCTTGGCGTCGTTGATGACGAGGTCGACGGCGCGCGAGAGGATCAGATCGAGCACGTGCGGCGAACCATCGGCGATCTTGTTGATGCGTTCGGTGACTAGCCCGGCGCTTTCGAGGACCGCGCGCGTACCCGGCGTCGCGACGAGCGAATGCCCGAGCGCCGCGTACGCGCGCAGCACCGGAATCGATTCCTCTTTGCTCTCGTCCGCGATCGAGACGAGGATGCGCGCGCCGGTTCCGGGCAGACGGACGCCGGCGGCGAGAAACCCCTTGCGAAGCGCGCCGCCGAAAGTCTCGTCGATCCCTAAAACTTCGCCGGTAGACTTCATCTCCGGGCCCAAAATCGTCTCGACGCCGCGCATCTTCGAAAACGAAAAGACCGGTACTTTGACGACGACGTACGGGACGTGCGGCCGCAGACCGACGCCGTACTCCATCTCGGCTAACCGCTCGCCGAGTGCGATCCTCGTCGCCGCGGCGACGAGATTGATGCCGGTCGCCTTCTGGATGATCGGAACGGTCCGGCTCGCGCGCGGATTGGCTTCGATGATGTACAGCTTGCCCTCGTGCATCACGAACTGGATGTTCACGAGACCGCGAATCCCGAGCTCGCGCGCGATCGCGCTGGTGATCTGCGTTATTCGTTCTTCCATCTCCGGACCGATGGACTGCGGCGGGTAGACCCCGATCGAATCCCCCGAGTGCACGCCCGCGCGCTCGACATGTTCGAAAATGCCCGCGACCAGCACGTCCTCGCCGTCGAAGACGGCGTCCACTTCGAGCTCGAGGCCGCGCAGATACTTATCTACGAGCAGCGGCGCTTGCGGAAGTATCGGCGGTGCCGACTCCGCGTACGAGGCGAGCTGTGCCTCGTTATAGACGATCTCCATAGCGCGCCCGCCGAGCACGAACGAGGGCCGAACCAGAACCGGAAAGCCAAGCTCGCGCGCGATTATTCTCGCCTCGCGGAAGCTGCGGGCCGCCTTCCCCTCCGGGCGTGCGACTCCCAAGCGCGATAACGCAGCCTCGAATTGCTCGCGATTCTCGGCCATGTCCAGCGAACGCCGGTCGCTGCCGATGATCCGCACGCCGCGCCGGCTCAGCTCGCCGGCAAGATTGATTGCCGTCTGCCCGCCGAAGGCGAGCATCACGCCACGCGCATTGGTGGCGCGATAGGCGGCTTCCACTTCGTCGGGGCCCGGCGGCTCGAAGACCAGCGTATCCGAAATATCGAAGTCCGTGGAGACCGTCTCCGGATTATTGTTCACGACGACCGGCGAACGGCCGGCATCTTTGAGCGCCCACGCGGCGTGGACGCAGCTGTAATCGAATTCGATGCCCTGTCCGATGCGGATCGGACCACTTCCCACGACGACGACGGCCTCCGCGGGAGTCGCGCGCATCTCGTCCTGCTCGCCTCGCGAGAGGTAATAATACGGCGACTTCGCCGGGAACTCGGCTGCCGCCGTATCCACCATCCGAAACGCAATCCCGGCGCCATCGGGCGCAGCGCGTCCGATGCCGGCGGTGGAGTAGCCCGACTCCAGCGCTTGCACCAGCTCGCCCTTCGATGCGGCGACGTTCGCGCGCGTCTTCTCCTCGAGCGTCACGAGATCGGAAAGCTCGTAGAGCCAGAAGCGATCGATCGCCGAAAGCTCGTTAATGCGGTCGATCGCAACCGAACGCTCGCGCGCGGGAGCGCGCCGCAGAACCTCGCAGACGGCAAAGAGCCGCTCGTGCGTCGGCCGCGCGATCACCGCCTCCAGCTCTCCCATGCTCCACTCCGTCAACGGTCCGGTGAGCGTCTCGCGGTTCAGGTCCAAGCCCCGAATCGCCTTGAGCAGCGCCGCGCGGAAGGTGCGGCCGATGCCCATCGCTTCACCGGTCGATTTCATCTGCGTGCCGATGGCGGTATCGGCAATCGGGAACTTATCGAAGGGCCAGCGTGGAATCTTCACGACCACGTAGTCGAGGGTAGGTTCGTATGCCGCGGTCGTAACGCCGGTCACGGGATTCTCGATCTGATCGAGCCGCTGTCCCAATGCGACGCGCGTCGAAATCTTTGCGATCGGGTAACCGGTAGCTTTTGAGGCCAGTGCGGAGCTACGGGAGACGCGTGGGTTCACCTCGATAATCGCGTACTCGCTGCTGTGCGGATCCAACGCAAACTGAATGTTGCAGCCGCCCTGCACGTCGAGCGCGCGGATCACGTTGATGCTCGCACTGCGCAGCATTTGGTACTCGACGTCGGAAAGCGTCTGCGAGGGCGCTACCACGATCGAATCGCCGGTGTGGACGCCGACCGGATCGACGTTCTCCATGTTGCAGACCACGATGCAGTTGTCGCTGCAGTCGCGCAGCACTTCGTACTCGATCTCCTTCCAGCCCAACAGCGAGGTCTCGAGGAGAACTTGATGAATTAAACTCGCGCGCAGACCTGCATCGAGCGTCGCGCGCAACTCCTCTTCGTTCGCCACGATGCCGCCGCCGGTTCCGGCCAGCGTGTAGGCCGGGCGCACGATCAACGGATAGCCGGCGACCGCGGCAAACTCGAGCCCCTGCTCGATATCGGTAACGATCGCGCTGTCGGCGACCGGCTCGCCGATCTCTTGCATCTTGAGCTTAAAACGTTCGCGATCTTCGGCCAAGCGAATCGTTTCGATCGGCGTGCCGAGCAGCTCGACGCCGTAGCGCTCCAACGCGCCCGCTTCGTCCAGCTCCACCGCGAGATTGAGGCCGGTCTGTCCACCAAGCGTCGGGAGGAGCGCGTCGGGCCGTTCGCGAGCGATGATCTCTTCGACCGAACTCGCGGTAAGCGGCTCCAGGTAGACCGCGTCGGCGATTTCGGGATCGGTCATGATCGTTGCCGGATTCGAGTTGACGAGGACGACGCGGTGGCCTTCCTCGCGCAGCGCCCGGCACGCCTGAACGCCCGCATAATCGAACTCGGCGGCCTGACCGATCACGATCGGTCCCGAGCCGATGACCATGACGTTGCGGCGCGACACTACGAACTTGCTTGTTAGGGACGCTCGGCGTAAGTCCCTGGGAAGCTTTGTCTCGCGAGCGCTAGGATTCGGCGGCTTTGGCTAAATCGTTGAGGACGGGGATGAAGTGCTTTGCCATCTCATTGCCCATGAGCGGGCCGACGAGAAAGGCCAGCGGACCGGCGAACGTCACCGATTGTGCGATCTTGCTGCCGGTTCCCTGGGGCGTAATTTCGCAGTTGAAGGTGAAGGTCGCGCCCGGCATTCCCGCCATCGACATGCTGAATCCGCGGCCTTCGGAAACGTTCGAAAAGATCACATCGTGCGTGCTGCGGTGGTTGGTCGTCATCTTTCCGCGGGCGCCGTCGGCAATCGGACCGCCGAGCTGAGCCGAGGCGATCCCGGAGTTCCAGCGACTCCAGTTGTTTGGATTGCTCCAAAGTTTCCACACTCGCTCGGGCGGCGCCGTCGTCGTGCGTGAGACTCCGTAGGTTTTCATAAGCGAGTAGATTACGAAGTTCCGCGTTGACGTCCTCGGCTAGGGCTGCAAAAAGCTCGCGTCCCACGCGTTAGCGCAGCGCGTGTAGAGCGCACGCTCGTGCATGCGGTTCGGGCGGCCTTGCCAAAACTCGACGCGCGAAGGAACGAGCAGATAACCGCCCCAGGAGTGCGGACGCGGAACTTCTTCGCTTTCGAAGCGCGCGTCGAAGTGCGCGTAGCGCTCCTCGAGCACCGCGTACGACTCGAGTGGCGCGCTCTGCTCCGAGGCCCACGCCGCCAGCTGATGGCCGCGCGGGCGCGAGTGAAAGTATTCATCGGATTCGCCCTCCGAGAGCGCCGAGACGGCGCCTTCGATGCGAACCTGTCGCTCCATCCACGGCCAGTAAAGCAGCGCGGCCGCGTGCGGATTCTCGGCGAGCTCGCGCCCTTTGCGGCTTTCGTACGACGTAAAGAATCGCAGGCCACGTTCGTCTAGACCGCGCAGAAGCACCATGCGCGCAGAGGGCCGGCACTCTGCGTCGACCGTAGCGACGCACATTGCGACCGCCTCGACCCGATTCGGTCCGCCCGCCGCATCGATCCACTGCTTCAACCGCTCGATGGGCGCGCTCATGGATAGCGCCCCAATCCTAGACCGGCGAGAAACGCGCAAACCATTCCCAACGCGCCGGCGACGGCGAACGGCAGCGAGGCATCCACCGGGCGAAGCTGGAGCGACGTGATGCGCCCCAGGTGTGCGAGCGCATCGTGCAGCTGCGTCGCGTTCTCGGCGCGGGCGTAGGCGCCGCCGCCGGCTTGCGCATACGCGCGCAAGGCCTCTTCGTCGATCGTCGCTTCCTCGTTGGTACCAGGAATGAGACCGCCGTTGGGCGTTCCGATTCCAACGGTGTAGAGCGCGATGTGGCGCCCGCCGAGCAGCTGCGAGGCCTGCATCGGATCGATGCCGGTATTATTCACGCCGTCGGTAATAAGGACGACCACGCGATGCCCGCTCGGCGGCAGCATGCGTGCGGCCAACGCCAGCGCATCGCCGATCGCAGTCGCGCCATCCGGCGGCGGAATCTGATCGAGTCCCGCGAGCACCGCCTGATGATCGG
>JBAPZS010000493.1:0-5365 GCA_049285355.1 Candidatus Cybelea sp.
ATTAGCGAGAGCAACGGCGGAAAGTGCGGAGCGAATCCCGGTGTTAGCAGGACGAGGCGCTCGACGTTATGCCGAGGAGGCTCTGCACGACGAGCGGAGCCTGGATGGCGGAGCCAGGAGGCAGGCAGCAGGAGCGCAGCCAGGATGGCGCAGCGACGAGCGTCTCCGAGGCGTGATGTCGAGCGGCGAGGACTCGAACTGATGGCCCAAGCGGAGGACTTTGCGGCGTTGCTTGAGCGCCTGCGCCCTGAATGCGAGCGGATTGTTGGCCAATACGAGCAGCGGCGGTCGGCGCTGCTGCCGATCGTGCAGCTGTTTCAGCAGCACGAGGGGTACGTGAGCGTGGATGCGATGCGGGCCGCAGCGCAGATGCTCGACGTGACGCTGGCCGAGGTCGAAGGTACGGTTTCGTTTTACACACTGCTCTACCCGCGCCCGGTCGGGAAGTACGTGCTGCAGGTCTGTCGCGGCCTATCCTGCACGATCAACGGCGCCGAAGATATCATGGCGTACTTCAGGGAGAAGTTGGGCATCGGGCATCTGCAGACGACTCCGGACGGCCTCTTCTCGTACGAGGAGGTCGAGTGTCTTGCAGCGTGCGACCGCGCGAGCTGCATGCAAGTGAACCTGGAGTTCGTGTACGACGTGACGCCGCAGCGGGTCGACGACATGCTGGCGGCGATGCGCGCGGGCACCTATGCGGTCGCGCCGATGGCGCAGAGCCAGGCGCCGCCGGCGACGTGGACGATTCCGCAAGATCAGCAGATCTCGCGCGGCCGAAAGTCGCCGGGTGCGCAAGGAGTTCCGCGCCCGAACAACGCCGGGGGCGTCGGGGATCGCAGCGGCATCATCATGTTGGACCACATCATTAGTCGCGACGTCGAGTTTTTCACCAATACCTCCGAGCGCGCCATCGTCGATTCCAGCGCGATCGTAGGGGTCGAAGCCGGGCGGGGTGGCGATGCCGGTCACTAAAGTCCTGACGGCCGGCATCGGCGAAGTCGACCTGCGCGGCATGGACGCCTACCGGCAGCGCGGCGGCTACAAACAGTGGGAGCGTGTCGTGCGCGAGCTGCAGCCGGTCGATGTGCTCGATCTGGTGGAGGCATCGGGTTTGCGCGGGCGCGGCGGGGCGGGATTCCCAACCGGAAAGAAATGGTCGTTTCTTCCTAAGAACAAGAATCTGCGCTATCTCGTCTGTAACTGTGACGAGGCGGAGCCCGGCACGTTCAAAGACCGCATGTTGCTGGAGGAGACCCCACACCTCATCATCGAGGGCATGTTGATCGGCGCCTATGCCATCGCATCGCATCACGCGTTCATCTATATTCGCGGCGAGTTCAAGCGCGGCTACGAGATCTTCTGCGCGGCGCTCGAGGAGGCAAGGCGCGCCGGATATATCGGAAAGAATATTCTCGGCAGCGGCTTCGATCTGGAGCTAACCGTCCACCGAGGTGCCGGCGCGTACATCTGCGGCGAGGAGACCGCGCTGCTCAACTCGTTGGAAGGTAAGCGCGGAGAACCGCGCCTCAAACCGCCGTTTCCGGCGGTCGAAGGCCTGTACGGAATGCCCACCGTGGTGAATAACGTCGAGACGCTGGCGTATCTGGTTCCGATTCTCGAGCGCGGCGCCGCATGGTTTGCGTCGGCGGGCACCGAGCGCAGCAAGGGGTATAAGGTCGTCTCGGTCTCCGGCCACGTTCGCAGTCCCGGCAACTACGAGATTCCGCTCGGAACGACGCTGCGCGAGATCATCGAGATCGCCGGAGGGCTACGGCCGGGCAGAACGCTGCGCGCCATTCAGCCGGGAGGCGGATCGTCGGCGTGTGTTTTCGAGGAGCACCTCGACTGGTCGTACGACTACGAAAGCTTAGCCAAAGCCGGATCGATGCTCGGTTCGGGCGCGTTTGTGGTCTTCGACGACACGACCGACTTCGTCGCGGCTGCCTACAATTTGGTGCGGTTCTTCTCCCATGAATCGTGCGGCCAATGCACGCCGTGCCGCGAGGGCGGCAGTTGGATGGAGCGCGTTCTCGAGCGGCTCGTGCACTACCACGGAGTCGCCGGCGACTACGAGATGCTGTTGCGCGTCGCTGCGACGATCACGGGTATAAATCTCTGTCCGCTTGGCGATTCCATCGAGCCGTTCCTCAAGTCGGTGATGTTGCGCTTTTCCGAGGATTTCAAGGCTCGGATCGCGGCGACGGAGGCTGCACCGGCATGAGTGCGACCGTGACGCCGAACGCGCAGCTCGTAACGCTAACGATCGACGGCGTGCCGGTGAGCGTTCCCAAAGGAACGCTGCTGGTGGAGGCCGCCAAGCAGATCAAACAAGAGATCCCAGTCTACTGCTATCACACCAAGTTAGGTCCAGCCGGACTCTGCCGCATCTGTTTGGTCGAGATCGAGGGAATGCCGAAACTGCAGATCGCCTGCAACACCGTCGTCAGCGAGGGGATGACCGTGCGGACGCGCGGGGAGCGCGTCGACGCCGGGCGCGCGATGGTGCTGGAGCTCTTTCTCGTCAATCATCCGCTAGACTGTCCGATCTGCGATAAGGGCGGCGAGTGCGATCTGCAGGATTACGCAATGGCGTACGCGCGGGGCACCTCGGATGTGGCCGATCCAAAGCTTTCCAAACCTAAGGCGGTCGATTTGGGACCGACGATCGTTCTCGATGAAGAGCGCTGCATCGTCTGCCAGCGATGCGTGCGGTTCGACGATATCATCGCCGGCGAGCGCCAGCTGGTCGTCAAAGATCGCGGCGCGCGCGACATCATCGCTACCGCGAGCGGTCAACCGTACCATCACAACTTCACCGGCAACGTGACGGAACTCTGTCCCGTCGGCGCGCTGACCTCAAAGACGTATCGCTTCAAGTCGCGCCCGTGGGATCTGGAGCGTACGCAGACCACCTGCACGCAGTGTTCGGTGGGCTGCCAGCAGTTCGCCGACGTGCGTTACGGCACGCTGTTGCGGACGATGTCGGTTGAACAGGATCTAATCTCCGACGGCTGGCTCTGCGATCGCGGTCGATACAACGTTGGCTTTTACGACGCTCCCGATCGCCTGCTGCAGCCGCTCTACCGCAAGGAAGGCGGCTGGACGCAGATCGGCTGGGACGATGCGATTATCCTTTGGGCTAAGGCTGTTCGCGGCGCGCTCGCTCACGGCGGCGCCGGCAGCATTGGCGCGATTGGCGGCGGGCGGCTTACGAATGAAGAGGCCTTCGCTTTGCAGTACATCTTCCGCGCGCTGGGCGTACCCAATCTGGATTGGCGCGCCGGCCGCCAGCGCCAGGCGACTCCCGGTGGACGTGCAGGTTCGCTCGAGGCGATCGATCGCGCGCAGGCAATCGTCGTCGCCGGAGCTTCCCTCGCCGAGCGCGCGCCGGTACTTTGGCTGCGCGTACAAAAGGCGGCGCGCGGCGGTGCCAAGATCGTGACGGAGTCTTCGGCGGCGGCCGCGAGAAGCGCGACCGGGCAGGCATCACGCGTCGCGCTCATCTGGGACGGAGTGGATCCCGCGCTCGGCAAGGATTACGAGCAGAGCTTCAGCGATGTCGGCGAGCTGACGACATATATCGCGAGCGAACAAGCCAATGCGCGGGGCGCGGAGGCGATGGGGATGCTCCCGGTCAGCGGGCCGGGATACGCGGCGGCCGAACGCGGTGACGACGCCTTCGCGATGCTGGAACACGCGCGTAACGACAAGATCGCCGTGCTCTCCCTGTTCGGCGTAAATCCCGCGCGCAATGCGCCGAATCCGGCCGCCGTGCGCGAAGCGCTCGAGCGGACGGCCTTCGTCGTCGTCAGCGAGCTTTTCATGACCGAGACGGCGCAAGCTGCGACCCTGGTGTTGCCGGGCGCGGGCGCATTTGAGAAGAGCGGCACCGTCGTGAATCTTGCCGGTGACTTGCTGCCCGTTAACGCATCGCTCGCGATGCGCGACTCCGTACGCTCGGATTTCGACGTGCTCGGCGCGCTAGCCGAGCAGCTCGACGTTGCATTACCCGCAGCCCCGGAGCTCGAGCGCGCGGTGATCGCGGCCGCCGCGAAGGAACCCGGCGATTTCACCTTTGGCGACGAACGCTTCTCTTCGCGGGTTTCGGCCTTCGACTCCGATCGAGACGAGTTGCGGCGGATCCTTTCGGGCGGCGGGACTTGGCAGCACGATCCCACGCTCGCCGGTATGAGGGACGCTTGATGCCGTTGTGGTTGGCCGTGCTGATCAAGTCGGCGGTGCTGCTCTTCGTCGTCGTCACGTCGTTTGCGTATGCGATGCTCGTCGAGCGTAAAGTTCTGGGCTGGATGCAACTGCGCCCGGGGCCAAATCGCGTCGGTCCCTGGGGACTCTTACAGCCTGCGGCCGATGCCGCCAAGCTGATTCTCAAGGAAGATCTCACGCCGGAGACGGCCGATCCGCTGCTCTACAAGCTGGCGCCGTTCATCTCGTTGCTTACGGCATTTGCGGTTTATGCGGTGATCCCATTTGGGCCGGCGATTGGCGCATTCGGTGCGATCGGGAATCCGAACGCCGGGATTCTCATCATCCTCGCCATCACGTCGGTCGGTGTCTATGGGATCTGCCTCGGCGGCTGGGCCTCCGGCTCGAAGTATCCGCTGCTCGGCAGCGTACGTTCGACTGCACAGATGATCAGCTACGAACTCGCGATGTCGCTCTCGCTGATCGGAGTCCTCGTCCTGGCCGGTACGACCTCGCTCAACGATATCGTCCTGGCGCAGCAGCGCTGGTGGTTCGTGTTTCCGCAATTCGTCGGCTGCGTCATCTACGTTATTACGGCGGTTGCGGAGACGAACCGGGCACCCTTCGACCTGGTCGAGGCGGAGACGGAGCTCGTCGCAGGGTTTCACACCGAGTATTCGGGATTGCGCTTTGGTCTGTTCTTCATCGCCGAGTACGTCAACATGCTGACGGTCTCGTGCATCGCCACGCTGCTGTTCTTCGGAGGCTGGATCGCGCCGTTCGGCTGGAGCTTCTTGCCCGGCATCGTCTGGTTCGTTCTCAAAGTTGGCGCCTTCATGTTCTTCTACATGTGGCTTCGCGCGACGCTCCCGCGGCTGCGCTACGATCGGCTCATGGCCTTTGGCTGGAAGGTCTTGCTGCCCATCGCAACGCTCAACGTCGTCGTGACGGCGATCGTCGTGGCGTACGCGGGGTGAGTGGGGTGGATTCCAGGAAGCGGCTCTTCAACGTCGGAGCGATTCTGCGCGGCTTCTCGATCACGTTCGGATTCATGTTTCGCAAGCGCCCGACGATTCAATACCCGTCGCAAAAGAAACAGCACGCGCCGCGCTTTCACGGCCTGCACGAACTGCGCCGATACGCCGACGGTATGGAACGC
>JBAPZS010000494.1:0-3494 GCA_049285355.1 Candidatus Cybelea sp.
CCGCAACGCAGGCGATCTGTTCGGCGATCCGCGCGAAGTCGGCCGACAACAAGGAAGGCGCGAGGACGGTCATGCCATCACGCCTTCATCGGCGCCGCGCCTATGTCATGCTGGGGGTTTACGGCGACGGGGATGGCGAGGCTTTCTCGCTGTAGACGCGGGGCGGCTCGACACCGAGGCGCGTTTCGCCGACGCGCGCGTCGTTGACGTACAAATCCAGCACCGACGTTCCGATCGCCGTCACGGTAAAGTCGAGCTTTTGCCCCGGCTCGGCAAAGGCGTGGTAGAGATCGTACTGGCCGGTGGCATCGGTGAGCGAGAGCCGCACATCAAGCTGCGAGCCATTGGCGTCTTGCGGCTCGGGAACCGAGACCAATACGTGCGTCTGATGCACGATATAGCCCGACTCGTTTGGGCCGGCGCTGACCTGCAGCGATACCGGATCGTACGAGGCAATCTTGGTGTTCGGCGCCGGGAGCTGTCGTGCGACCATTCCGTGTGGGGGACCACCTCGCCCGAGCGGCGTCCAAACGATCTGCCCGAGCTTGATTCCGGATCCGGCCGCGACCGCGCGGGCTCGATCGATCGTCAACCCGACGAATTCGGGGACGTGCAGGTTCGGCTGGCCGCCCTGGCTGACGACCAGCGCGACCGTGTCGCCTTCGTGCATGCTTACCAGCGGCGCGGGCGACTGCGAGATTACGTGTCCCTCGGGAATCACGTCGCTCTTTGCGCTGGTAACCTTGCCGAGCACCAGGCGCGCGCGAGCCAAGTCGAGCTGCACTTCGCGCATGGATTGATAGCGTAAATCCGGCATGAGCCGCGTGACGATTCCATCGCTGATAACGAACGAGACCTGTCGCCCCTGGCGGACCTGATCGCCGGCTTCGGGGCGCTGCTGAATAACGACGTCCTTTGGATAGCGGTCGCTGATCGCGTGATCCACGACGGCCGAGCTGAGCTTTAGCCGATCGACCTCGGCATTCGCATCGGTCAGCGTTTGCCCGACGAACGATGGTAAGGTTACGGTCGTCGACGACGGAATGAGAAAATCGTAGATCTGGCGTCCGAACCACACTACGATGGCGACGAAGATGACGAGAACGGTCGGAAAGATCCAGTCGCTCGGGCGAGAGGCACTTAGGGACGATTTCAGGTAAGCGCCTCCTCCGGCACCGCGTTGAGATCGAGGTTGCTGAAGACGCGCTGCGCGTCTTCGTGCTCTTCGAGCGCGTCGAGAAACGCAAGGGCCGCCGTCAGCTCGTTACCGGCTAACACGAGTTTAGTCTTCGGACGTACGCCCAGGTACGCATCGGAGACGCGCATGCCGCCACCGCGCAGCGAATCCCGGACGCCGGCGAGCATCGCCGGACGCGTGTAGATGACGGTGAGATCCGCGTCGTACTCGATGTCCTCGACCCCATCCACCAGCGCCTCTTCCATCACCGCCTCCTCCGTCTTACCGGCGGGATCGAGCTCGATGATCCCGACTGGGTCGAACATCCACGCGACCGCCCCGCTCTCCGCCAGGCTGCCGTCGTGTCTGCTAAAGAGGAAGCGGAGCTCTCCGGCGGTCCGGTTGCGGTTGTCCGTCGCCGCGTCTACGACGACGGCCAGTCCGCTCGGACCATATCCTTCGTAGCGAATCTCTTCGATCTCGCGCTCGCCGCCTTGCCCCGAGGCTCGCGCGATGGCGCGCTTGACGTTCTCTTGCGGCATGTTGAATTCGCGAGCCTTTTCGACCGCAATCTTGAGCTGATAGTTAGCCTCCGGATCGGGCGAACCGCCCTTTACAGCCAGGGTGATCTCTTTGCTGAGCCTCGTAAAGAGCGCGCCGCGCTGCGCGTCAACCTTGCCCTTCTTGAGCTTGATGTTATGCCATTTGGAATGTCCGGACATCTAAGGAACCTCCGCCTCCCGTGTCCTTCTTTAGCCCGGCCCGATTATCCAGGTCGGGAACCACATTCGCTGGTGCCAGGCCGCCCACGTGAGCGGCGAGTCCGCGAGAATGGGGTAAAAGTACAGGAACATGACCGCCGCCGCGGCGACGTATGAGGCCGCCGCAAGGCCCCCGAACCAGGTCAGACTCGCCCTACGCCGGCACCATCGCCAAAACCACTGCAAAGTAATTGCGTTACACAAGCAGATCAACGGGATGTTGACGTAAAAATGATAGGCGAAGATGAGTCGCGGCGATCCGATCCATGGTAACCACTGCATGAGGTACGTGACGACGATCAGCGCGTAAGCCTTGTTGCGCTCGCGCCACGCCAGTACTGCGACGAACGGCACGCAGAACAAGCCAAACCAAAGAATCACCGGGTTGGGCATCGAGGTGATCTCGTAGACGCAGCAGCCCTTCGTATCGTTGCTGTTGCTGCGGCGATCCTGGTAGAAGTACGCAACCGGCACGTAATCCAGCGGCCACTCCCACCATTGAGACGAATAGGGATGCGTCGCCCTAAGGTTATGGTGGTACTCGTACATCGTATGCTGGCGTTCGACTAGGTCGCTGACATTGTGTATCTCGCCGGGATCGGGCGAGTTGCGCGCGAGGTCCGGCACCCAAACCATCAAGTATACCGTCGCGCTCACGAAGAGAATGGTCGCTACGGCACCGTCGATGCGAAAACCGCGCGGATTGCCCCAGACCGTCGGTCCGTCACCGAATAGATCTCGCCACGTCTGCGTTCGCTGCGCGAACACCAGGGCGAGCACGAAGATGCTAACGCCGAAACCCATGACGCCGTACCATTTCGAGCTTACCAGCAGACCTAACGCGACGGTAAAAAATACCAGCCACAATCGTGACGAGCGCCCGCTTTCGACCGCAGCGGAGCGCCGGTCGCGGATCTCGTCGTCGGCATAGGTAACCCCGCCCGCCGGCGTTTCGTAGTCCACACTGCCGTCGCGGCGATACTCGATCGTCAGCGGTTCGTCGTCGTAGCGCAAGGCGCCGCTGCGCGCTTGGGAGATCGTGCCGCGCGTAATCTTCCCGCGCGAGTCGATCGTCCCGCCGTCGGCGGCAAAGAGCGTCGTTGCCTGCGCGTCACGCAGAGCGTATGAGCCCTCTCCGAATGAAAGCTCGCGGCGGCCGTCGCCGAAGAAGCGTACGAAGAGCACATAGCGCACGATCAGGTAGAAACCAGACGCGACGTAGAGCGTCGCGACGACCGTCGCGTGCGCGTCGAAGCCCGCGAAAGTGTGCCCCACCAGCGCGACACCGAGCCCTGCCAGCAGCGCGCCGGCGGCGCCCGCCGCAAAGCCCCACCACGGAACCGCGACGTGCGTGCGCTCGCCGACCTGCGAGTTGATCCAGAAGCGATAGAACGCATAGACGGCGAGCGTAGCAAAGAAGACGACGAAGCCCTCGGGCGTTGCAATGCGCGATTGGACGAAGTGCATGCCGTCGAAGGTGAGCAGCAGCGCGGTAACCGTCGCAAAAAGCGTCGAGCCGGTGACGCGCTTTGCGAACACGTAGAGCAGCATCACGA
>JBAPZS010000495.1:0-12202 GCA_049285355.1 Candidatus Cybelea sp.
GCCGGCGAACATCGCCGCCGCCGAGTGGTCGATGTCGTAATAAGTGCCGAGGGTCGCCGGCTGCAGCACGATCGTCTGTCCGTCGGAGTTCTTGCCGCTCGAAACCGTGTTCGCATGCCGATAGCCATGAAACAGGTTGTCGAAACTGCGGTTCTCTTGCACGATGTAGACGATATGCTTGATCTTGCCGGCCCCGGTTCCCGAGAGAGCCTGCAGCGTTTCGCCATTTTGCATGTACGGAATCGCGCCGCCCATCGCACAGCCGGCGAGCCCGGCCGCGGCAGCCAGCGCCGTTACTTTCGTTAGCATCATCTTCATTCGTAGTCCGGGGCGAAGTAGTCGTCTGGGAACTGATGCATGAAGAACCTCGGGGGTTTCGGCGCGGCGATCTTCACGAAAGGCTCTGGCTTCTGCGAGAAGTCGAAGCACTTATCGGCGGGAGAGTTCGCACGCTTGTCGGCGGCGGCCAGTTGCGGGAGGCCGAAGAGATTCTCGGCGAAGCGCAAGACGCTGGCCGTTTCGTACTGCTCGTGCGCGACGTAGCCGTGCCGTACGTAGGGTGAGAGCATGATCAGCGGAACGCGGAAGCCGAGGCCGTCGCGATCTAAATACGGCGGCGCGACGTGGTCGTAGTTGCCGCCCCAGTCGTCCCACTGGATGAAGATCGCCGTCGAGTCCCAGAACTTGCTCTCGCCGACGGCATTGACGAGCGCCGCGACCCACGACGGACCGTAGTTTCCGGGGCAGTTGACGTGATCGGAGTCGTCGCAGACCGGCGTGATCCAGGTGAAGTTGGCGAGTTTGCCCTGACCGACGTCCACGATGAAGCGCCAGTTCGGCGAGATCACGTTTTTCCAATCGGGACCGTAGCGAATGTGACGCACCGCTAGATAGGCCGACCATTCGTAGCCGCCGCCGCTCGAGCCGCTGCCGTATTTGCTGGCGTAGAAACGCCAGCTCAGATGCGCCGCATCGAGCTCGTCGCCGAGGGTTTGATAATCGTAGCAGGGCTGGCGCGTGGGTCCGTACGCATTGCGATCCTTGGTGATCGTCGCGATGAAGTTGTCTTTGCCGCCCCCGCAGCCCCAGAAGAACGGCGGCAGGTTGACGCTCCACGCCGCCTGCGCCGCGATGATGTACTGGTGCGCGACGAAGCTCTCGTCGAGCTGCGACTGAAACATGTTGTCGGCGAGCGCGCCTTCGCGCGCCATATCGAAGTACGGTTTCGACTCGTGGTGCGGAACGTACGTGTACTGCGGATTCGGCGGACCGTTATACGAGCGTTCGTTGTTGAAACCGTTCATGCGGCAGTGCGTGCCCGGGAGGTCGCCATTGGGCGCGTTGCAGGCCGCGAACATTGCGTCTGCCGAGTGGTCGATCACGTAGTCGGCGCCCAGCTTCACCGGCTGCAGCTCGATCGTCTTTCCGTCGGAGTTCTTACCGCTCGAAACGGTATTCGCATGCGGATAGCCCTGAAACAGGTTGTCGAAACTGCGGTTCTCTTGCACGATATAGACGATGTGCGTGATCTTTCCGGCGCCGGTTCGATTGAGCGAGCGCAACTGCGTACCGCCCTGCATGTAGGGCAGCGCCGAGCCGCCCACCGCGCAACCGGAGAGCCCGGCCGCGGCGGCCACCGCGGTTACTTTCGCGAGCAGCTGCTTCATTCGTAGTCGGGTGCCATGTAGTCGTCGTTGAACTGGTGCATGAAAAACCTCGCGGATTTAGGCGCCGCGATCTTCACGAAGGGCTGCGGCTTCTGGGAGAAGTCGAAGCACTTATCGGCGGGGGAGTTCGCGCGTTTGTCGGCGGCGGCCAGTTGCGCAAGGCCGAAGAGATTCTCGGCGAAGCGCAGGACGCTCGCCGTCTCGTACTGCTCGTGCGCGATGTAGCCGTGCCGCACGTAGGGTGAGAGCATGATGAGCGGAACGCGGAAGCCCAGGCTGTCGCGACCTAAGTAGGGCGGCGGCACGTGGTCGTAGAGACCTCCCCAATCGTCCCACTGGATGAAGATGGCCGTCGAGTTCCAGAACTTGCTCTTGCCGACGGCGTTGACGAGCGCGGCGACCCACGACGGCCCATAATCGTCGGGGCAGTTCACGTGGTCGGAGTCGTCGCAGACCGGCGTGATCCACGTGAAGTTCGCAAGTTGTCCCTTACGTACGTCGGTGATGAACTTCCAGTTCGGCGAGATCACCTTCTTCCAGTCGGGGCCGAAGCGAATGTGGCGCACCGCTTGATAACCCGACCACTCGCCGCCGCCGCCGCTCGAGCCGCTGCCGTACTGGCTGGCGTAGAAACGCCAGCTCAGATGCGCCGTATCGAGCTCGTCGCCGAGCGTCTGGTAATCGTAGCAGGGTTTGCGCGGAGGTCCGTACTCGCGCTGCACCGTGATTGTCGCGATCAGATTGTATTTTCCGCCGCCGCAGCCCCAGTAGCCCGGAAGATTCACGCTCCACGCCGCCTGCGCCGCGATAATATACTGGTGCGCGACGAAGCTCTCGTCGAGCTGCGACTGAAACATGTTGTCGGCCAGCGCGCCCTCGCGCGCCATATCGAAGTACGGCTTCGACTGGTCGTGCGGCACGTAGACGTACTGCGGGTTTTTCATGTAGCCGTCGGTGCCTTCGTTGTTGAAGCCGTCCATCCGGCAGTGCGTGCCGGGCAGATCGCCCGCCGGCGCGTTGCAGGCGGCGAACATCGCGTCTGCCGAGTGGTCGATCTCGTAATCCGCGCCGAGCTTCGAGGGCTGCAGCTTTATCGTGTTGCCGTTGGAGTCTTTCCCCTCGGAGACCGTGTTCGCGTGGGGATAGCCTTGGAACAGGTTGTCGAAGCTGCGGTTCTCTTGCACGATGTAGACGACGTGCGTGATCTTGCCGGCACCGGTTCGGTTGAGCGAGCGCAGCTCGGTACCAGCCTGCATATACGGAAGCGAGCCGCCCATCGAGCAGCCCGTTAGCGCGGTCAGTGCGACAAGTGCGCCGGCGCGCACGACGCCCCTCACCTATTCAGGGTCGCCGGCACTCGAGGGCGGTTCGTCCATGAAGTGCCGAATCGAGCGGCTCGAGGGAATCGTGGTGAACTTGCGCGGCTTCTGATTATAGTCGAAGACGTTCACGATGCTGTTCGCGCGTGCGTCGGTCGTCTTCAGAGAGCCGAGGCTCCAGTTCTGCTCAACGTACTTCAAGAGGCTGCCGAACTCGTATTGCGTATGCGATACGCTGCCTTTGGGCGCGTAGGGCGAGATCACGATCATCGGTATACGGAAGCCGAGCCCGCCTTGGTTGTCGCGCAAAAAGGACGGGCTCACGTGATCGTACATGCCGCCCCAATCGTCCCAAAGCACGACAATCGCGCTGGTGCTCCAGAACTGACTCTCACCGACCGCATTGACGACGCTCGCGACCCAGGCGGGACCGTCGTCGCTCGAGCTGCCGGGATGATCCGAATCCTGGTCCGACGGAATCACCCATGCAACGGAGGGCAGCTGCCCGTTTTCAATATCGGTGAAGATGTTCGTCTGCGGCATCGAGACGTTCGTGCCCCACTCCGGGCCGTTGCGCACCGTTGCGATGACGTCGAACGCATTGAGCAGCGCACCGTCGCAGCTCGTGCACTTTTGGCTCGCGTTGCAATCATCGGTTACGACGAAACACGGCGTGTAGTATTTCCAGCTCACGCCGGCGGAATCGAGCAGATCCGCCAGCGTCGTATACGAGCTTCCCGACGACGGAAAGTCTTTCGTGCAGGGATACGGACCCGTATTCTCGTGCCACTTGAGGCCGATCGTGATGAGATTGGTAACGACGTCCGAGGGCGCGTCGCAACCCCACGGCTCGCCGTCCGGCGTATCGATCATGCTGGCGCTGGAACCGTAGGCGCCGGCGAGCGCCGTGCCGCCGCGGATGAGGTCTTGGTGCGCGGTAAAACTTCCGCTACCTTGCGTCTGGAACATACGGTCGGCGAGCACGTACTGTTTGGCCATATCCCAGTACGGTGCGATATCCGATTCCTTCACGTACTGATAGGCAAAAGCGCCGATGCCTTGTACCTTCTCACCAAACTTTCGCGGACAGACGCCCTTTGGCTCGAGGTTGAAGCCGTCCATCTTCCCGCCGTCGTAGGCGGTTACGAACGAGTAGTAACAGTGACCGATATCCGTACGCACGCTCTTGGGCGGCAACAGGTCCTGCTCTTGGAGCGTAATTTTTTTGTCGACGTACTTGCCGCCCTTTTTCACCTTCTCTTTGCCGGTTTTTACGCAGTCCGTACCGGCGAAGCAGTTGAAAAAGTTGTCGAAGCTGCGGTTCTCCTGAACGATCAAAATCACGTGCTGGATGGGCGAGCTGGGCGAGCCGGCATGCGGCGGCAACACGACCGGCGACGAAGGCATCGGGCTCGATCCGCCGCTGCATGCGGCGGCGAGAAGCGTAGTTGCGAGTACGAAGAGCCTGCGGTTCATTTTACTCCGTGTCGGGAGGCAAGCCCGAAGGCCGCTGATCCAAGAAAAACTCTCGCGAATACTTAGCGGAGATTACTTTGAACGGCCGTGGCTTCATCTTGAAGTCGAAGGCATCGCCGATGCTGGTCGCGTGCGCGTCGTTGCGCCCCAACGTTCCAAGGTTCCAATTGTCTTCGATGAAGTGAAGTATGCTGCCGAACTCGTAGACGGTCGAATCGACGTGCGGCTTTACGTACGGTGAAACGATCAGCATCGGCACGCGGAAGCCGGGCCCGCCCTCCCAGTCGCGGGGCGTCGGCGGCTGCACGTGATCGTAGAGTCCGCCCCAGTCGTCCCACACCACGACGATCGCCGTCGAGTCCCAGTACGAGCTTTGGCCGACCGCGTTCACGATCGACGCGACCCACGAGGGTCCGGTGTCCTTCGACATTCCCGGATGGTCGGAGTTCTGCGAGTCGGGCGTTACCCACGAAACCTCGGGAAGTTGCTTTTTCGTGATGTCGGTGAGGATGTCGTTGCTGTTGTGCGTTACGTTCGTTTTCCATTCCTTACCGTAGCGCACGGCCTTAATCGCGTCGAAGGCGCTCCAGATTCCCGCCGAGTTGGGGTCGTTCTGGAACCACTTGTTCACCTTCATGGCGTAGTACTTCCAGGAGACGCTCTTGGCGTCGAGCAGATCGCGCATCGTCGTGTAGGTAAGGCACGGGAACGGTCCGCCGTACTCGTCAACCTTGCCGCCGCGCTTGATGACCGCGGTCACGACGCCGTTGACGTGCTGCTTCGGGTTGGGCGTGCGCGCGTCGCAGCCCCAGGGGAAGTACGAGGGATTGTCGATGAGGGCTTCGTTCGAATTGAGTTTGGTACCGCCGGCAATCAAGTCTTGATGGCCGGTAAAGCTTCCGCTGCCCTGAACTTGGAACGTGTGGTCGGCGAGCACGTACTGCTGCGCCATGTCCCAGTACGGGGCGATGTCCTTCGGGTTGACGTACTGATACACGTAGGTGCAGGCCGGTGGCCCCTCGCCGCCCGCGCCGAGTTTAATTAAATCGAAGCCGTCCATGTTCTTTTGGTCGTACGAAGTCGAGAACGCATCGTAGAGGTGATCGACGTCCGTTGGACCACCCGAAGCTTTCCTTTGGGGCTCGAGCGGAACTTCGGCGAGCGGAACGGTCGTCGGTTTCGTAATGACCTGCATTCCTTCGGAGGCGCACGCACTGGCGATCGGCGCCGGCATCGCCGCGGCCTTGCCGGTCAGCGTTCCATCGGCGCCGGGGAACGTCGCGAAGAGGTTGTCGAAGCTGCGGTTCTCCTGAATCACGACGATCACGTGCTTTATCTTTGTGTCCGGCGCAGCGGCCCGGCGAAGGCCGAACGGCGCGACCGGCAGATTGCCGCCCGATGTGCCGCCGTTACACGCGACAATGCTCGCAGCCATGGCAAGCAGAGCGAACCAAGCACCCGTACGGCGCTTAATAAACACGCTGATTAAGTGGTGTTGGCTCCCCATGTTGGTCCGTTACCTTCTCTGCGGTTAACGAGTTTACATGGCTAGCGTTGCGTTCTGACGATGACCTGAGTCAATGGCGCGATTAATCGTAACTTTCGCGCACCGTTTCGAGCAGCGTCTGTCCGAACTCGACCACCGTTCCGTCGCCATCGAGCACGTCGACGCCGAAGCCGGGATATAGGCTGACGAAGCGATCCTGCTTCCAGCGTGCGACCGACCAACGGTCGCGTGCCGCCTTCTCATACGGCCATGGCGGCATTCCCTCGCGATCCGATCGAATGTCGCGCCCGTCGGAAGTGCGGATGCGCACCTGAAAACCCTCGACGCGCGCCATTTTCATCTCGAGCGTTCCGATCTTCATGCGCGAGCATCCCTAAGAGAGTGGTCGGGCTGACTGGATTCGAACCAGCGATCTCTAGTCCCCCAGACTAGCGCGATAACCAAGCTTCGCTACAGCCCGTTCGATCGTTTCGGTTTCTTCGCACGCGGACGGCGCCCACCCATTGCATCTTTGAGCGACTTTCCGGCAACGAATGCCGGAACCTTGCGCGCGGCAATCGTTATTTTCTCGCCGGTCTTGGGATTGCGCCCTTCGCGCGCTTGGCGCGCGCGGACCACAAAGCTTCCGAACGGATGGAGCGCGACCCGGTCGCCCTTTTGCAGCGCTCCTTGGATTTGGTTCAGGATCAAATCGACTATCTCACCTGCCCGACGCCTGGAGAGTTCTGTTTCAACGGCGACGGCATCGATGACATCGGCTTTCGTCAACGTCGCATCTCCTACTGCCTCCTAGGATATACGCAGCAGTGAAGGCCGCTCCTCCCCGCTACGCGCGGTCCTGCGCACCCAGAATGTCGGCGAGCGCGCGCAGCGCGAGGCGATATCCGTCGGCACCGAGGCCGCTGATGACGCCGCGGCAGGCGGCCGCCGTTACGCTCGTGCGCCGGAACGTTTCGCGCGCCGCTACGTTCGAGAGGTGCACCTCGACGACCGGAATGGAGATCGCCGCGATTGCATCGGCGATGGCGTACGAGTAGTGGGCGTAGGCGCCCGGATTGAGAATGACGCCGGCATAGGCGTTGCGAGCGGCGTGCAGCGCATCGATGATCTCTCCCTCGCCGTTGTATTGCTCGCAGTGAACGTCGATTTCGGCGGCGGCCGCATCGCGCGCGATCGCGGCATTGATTTCGTCGAGGGTCGCGCGCCCGTAGATCTCCGGGTCTCGTTCGCCGAGCAAATTGAGATTTGGCCCGTGTAGCACCAAAACGCGCATCGTCGGGGCTTCTTTAGAGGAAAAGCGCGAGCCTTTGAGCCAGAGGCGCTCATGCCCGGTACGATTGCCTCGGCATCGGCCGTCGACGATGCCATTGCGGTTGCCGCCGCAATCACTACCGAACTCGTCGGCGAGATTCGCGACCGTCACGACCTGTGGCCTACGGCGACTGCCGCAGTCGGGCGTTTGACGACCGGTGCGGCCCTCTTTGCCGCCAATCTACAAGGCAGCGAACGAATCTCGCTGCAGATCGCGGGCAACGGTCCACTGGGAACGCTTGCCGCCGACTCCTGGCTACTCGACGACGGCGCGATCGGCGCCCGCGGGTACGCGCGCAACGGCCGCGTGGACCTGCCGATCGACGACCGCGGAAAGTTCAACGTAGCCGCCGCTGTCGGCAACGGTTCGCTGCAGGTCACGCGATCGAGCGAGATCGGCCAGCCTTATGTCGGCGTCGTGCCGCTCGAATCCGGCGAGATCGCCGAAGACCTCGCCGCATACCTGGCCCGCTCCGAGCAGATTCCGAGCATCGTCGCGCTCGGGGTGCTCGCAAATCCAAGCGGCGTTGTCGCGGCCGGCGGCATCCTCGCGCAGGTCTTGCCCGGCGCCGACGAACGGGCGCTGGCGGCGCTGGAGGAGCGCGCACGAGCGATGCCGCCGGTTACGCAGCTCATCGCCGAGGGCGCCGACGCGCCGGCGCTCGTGCGCGCGCTGGTGGGTAAAGCGAAGCTGCGCGCGCAACGCACGATTCGCGTACAGTTCGCGTGTCGCTGCGACCGGGCAAAGGTCGAATCCGTGCTGCTGGGAATGGGCGCCGACGAGTTGCTCGCGTTGACCTCCGAGCGCGATCGAACCGAAGCGACCTGCGAATACTGTAAAACGTGCTACGTCTTCACGTCGGAGGAGCTTCGCGAGCTCTCCCGGCGCATTGGCGCTTAGTTCGGCAAAACGCGCACGAAGCGCCGCGAGCCTACCGACAAAACGGCGGCCCCAGTCGCAGTCCAGGCGGCTTTCTGATCCGCTACGAGGAGGCCGTCCACTCTAACTGCGCTTCCCGCGATGAGCCGTTCCGCCTCGCGCCGGCTCTGCGCAAAGCCCGCCTTGATCAAGAGGTCGGCGACGCGTTTCGAGTCACCGGTCACGATCTCGGGGAGATCCTCGGTGGGAATCTCTTTACGTTGAACCGTGCGCTCGAAAAACTCGCACGCCGCCGATGCCTCCGTCTCGCCGTGATAGCGCGCGACGATATCGGCCGCAACCCGCTTCTTCTCTTCCATCGGATTGAGGCGTCCCGCCGCTAAGCCGGCGGCAAGCTCCGCGCAGTCGCGCTCCGAACGAAACGCCGCAAGACGCGCATACACCGGCAGCAGATCGTCGGAGATCTTCATCAGCTTCCCGAACTGCTCGCTCGCCGGTTCGTCGACCCCGACGTAGTTGCCCAGCGACTTGCTCATCTTTTTCTCGCCGTCGAGCCCGACGAGCAGCGGAACGGTCGCGCAGACTTGCGGCAGCTGACCGAACTCGCGTTGAAACTGGCGGCCAAGTAAAAGGTTGAAGAGCTGGTCGCTTCCCCCGAGCTCGACGTCGGCCTCGATCGCTACGGAGTCGTATGCTTGGGCGACCGGATAGAGCAGCTCGTGCAGCGAGATCGGCGCGCCGGCTTCATACCGATCGTGAAAGTCGTTGCGCTCCAGCATCTGTGCGACCGTGGTCTTCGCAAGGAGCTTCACGAGATCGGTGAAGCTCAGCCGATCCAGCCATTCGGAGTTGTAACGGACCTCGATGCGATCGAGATCGAGCACTCTGCCGGCCTGCTCCCGATAGGTCTGCATGTTGGCTTCGATTTCGTCTTGCGTGAGTTGTGGGCGGGTCACGTTGCGCCCGCTGGGATCGCCGATGCGTGCCGTAAAATCGCCGATGATCAGCGTCACCCGATGTCCGGCTTCCGCAAAGCGCTGCAAGCGGTGCAGCACAACCATAAAGCCCAAATGGAGATCGGGGCTCGTCGGATCGATACCCAGCTTGACGCGTAAAGGTCGTCCAAACCCGAGCCGCTCCTCGAACTCACCAACCGTTTCGACGTGATCGAAGCCATCGAGCAGATCTGCGGAACTAGCGCTCACGATCGCAGCTCGAGGATCGTAACGCCCGTAGAGCCTTCCTCCTCGGTTCCGTAGCGGAAACTCGTAACGGCTGGATGCGTACGCAAGTACTCTTGCAGACCGCGTCCCAGCATGCCGGTACCTTTTCCGTGAATCAGGCGCAACGGCGAGCTGCCCGCGAGCAGCGCATCGTCGATCCACCGTTCGACGAGCGGCTCGGCTTCGGCGAAACGCTTGCCTCGAACGTCCAGCGCGGTAGCGGTACGACCGGCCGCCGCAAGGCGCGCGTCCGATGCCGCGGAATCTCGCACGCGTTTCGATTCGCCTCCTTCGAAGCGGACGTCGTTCCTCTCCACGGTCATCTTCATTGAACCGACCGCGACGAGCAACCTTTCATTCCAGTCTTCCACCACGACGCCGTCTTGATTTAAGGAGAGAACGCGCACGCGGTCGCCGGGGGCAAACGATCGCGTCTCGTCCGATTGGGCCTCTTTCGGCCGAACGCCGAGATCGCGGCGAATTGCCTCGATGGTCTCCGTCAACAGCGCCGCCTGCGATGGTGTCACGCGCGCTCGTCGCGAGCGTTCCGATCCCGACTCCGCCGCGCGCCGCTCCAGCTCGCGCACGAAGTCGCGCAAGCCTTGCTGCAGGCGCTCCTCTGCTCCAGCCCCGAAACGGCGCCGCTCGGCGTCCAGCTCGTCGCGCTCGCGATGCAGGAGCGCGTGCTCCTCCGCAACGCCGCTTCGCTCGCGTTCCAAACGTAAGCGTTCCTCGCGTAGCTCCCCGTTGCGCACCGAAAGCTCGGCCAGTGCCGCTTCGTAGTCGCGCTCGCGGTCCTCGAGCAGCGCCGACGCCCGATCCACAATCCCGTCCGCGATCCCCAGCCGCGCGGCGAGCGGGAATGCCAGCGACTGACCCGGTGCGCCGAGATCGAGTTGAAAGGTCGGTTCGAACGTTGCCGGATCGAACCGGACGCTGGCATTCGCCACGCCAAGCGTCGCGTGCGCGAAGAGCTTTAGCTCGGTGGAATGCGTCGAGACGATTGCTCGCGTCCCAGCGGCCAGCAAACGCTCGAGCATCGCGATGGCGAGCGCGGCGCCCGCACTCGGTTCGGTGCCGCCGCCGATCTCATCCACGATCGCCAGCGTTCGCGCGTTCGCGCCATCCAAGATTTCCCGCATCCGCTGCAGATGCGCCGAAAAGGTCGAGGTGTTAGCGACGAGCGATTGATCGTCGCCGATGTCGGCAACGACCCGCTCGAAAGATCCGATGCGGGTGCCGAGCGAGGCCGGAACCTGCATGCCGCAATAGGTCATCACGACGAACAGCCCCGCCATCTTCAGGGCGACCGTCTTGCCGCCCATGTTTGGCCCGCTGATGACGAGCAGCCGCGTGTCGTTGTCCAGCGTCAAGGACTGTGGAATCGCACGCTCCGCGAGTAACGGATGGCGGCCGTTGACGATGGTGATCTCGGGCTCGTCGCTGAGCTCGGGCATCGACCCGCCGCCCGCGCGCGCGACCTCCGCCTTGGCAGCGAGCAGATCGAGAACGGCCAGCACCTCTACGTTCGCGTCGATCTCGACGGCCGCATCGGCGACGCGTTTGGAGAACGCCTGCAGGACGCGCTGCACTTCGCGTTCTTCCTCGATTTGCAGCGTTCGCACGCGATTGTTGCTCTCCAGCGCCGCTAACGGCTCGATGAAAAGCGTCTGTCCGCTCGAACTCGTATCGTGAACGATGCCGGGAAGCGCGCCGGCAAACTCGGCTTTAATCGGGATTACGAAGCGCCCGTCGCGGATGGTAACGACGCGATCTTGAATCATCTTGGCGTACTTCGCGCCGTTGAGGATCGAACCGATGCGATCGCGCGCCTCGCCGTGCGCCTGGACGAGCGTACGCCGAATGCGCCCGAGCGCCGGCGAGGCACGATCGAGTACGGCACCACGCTCGTCGATCGCATCTACGATCGAGTGCGCCAGCTCGCGCAGTGGCGTATACGGCGCTAAGACCGGCGCCAGATCCGGGCTCTCCCGAGCGGCGCGATATGCGGCCGCCGCGGCCGCGAGCGCATCGCCGATCGACCGCAACTCGCTTGGCGCCAGCGTTCGTCCTATCTGCGCCGCCTCGGTGAACCCCGAGGTTTCGACTGCGCGCATTATCGTAAAATCCGCACCGGCGGCAAGCGCGCGCACGGCCTCGGTCCGAAGCTGTTCGCGACGCACGATCTCAAACTCCGACTTCGGCAGCAGCTCGTTTGCGTAAGCGTGACCGCGCTCGGTCCGCGTCGCACCGGCGACTCGGTCGCGCACGCTCGCAAAGTCGAGCGCTTCGAGGGTCCGGGGATCGGCGACGTTCATGCGCGATAGCGCCTTATGAGGTGAGCTTGCTCTTAACCAGCTCGTTGGCCAGCGCGGGATCGGCCTTTCCGCGCGAGGCCTTCATCACCTGACCGACGAGGAAGCCGAGCACGTTGGTCTTTCCGGCCTTATAGTCGGCGACGATCTTTTCATTGGCCGCCAACACCTCGTCCACGAATCGCTCGACGGCGGACGGATCGCTAGTCTGCGCGAGCCCCTCACGCTCGACGATTGCGTTGGGCGATTCCTCGCCGGCCCACATCCGGCTCAGGAGCTCTTTGGCGATTTTCGAGTTGATGCGCTTGCTTTCAACTAGCCCGATCAGCTCGGCGAGATGCTCGATGCTTACGTTCGAGTCGCCGATCGCGACGCCGCTTTCGTTGGCCAGCCGCGAAAGATCGCCCAGCACGAAATTGCTCGACTGATGCGGATTGCCGCTTCGTGCGACGACGTCATCGAAGTACTGCGCGACCGCGGGGTTCTCGACGAGCTGCGTTGCCT
>JBAPZS010000496.1:0-5642 GCA_049285355.1 Candidatus Cybelea sp.
GCGCTGTAGCCGGTGACTTCGACGCCCTCCCAACCGTGCGGCGCGGCGCGAACGATTCGTTGCTGCATGGTTCCCCACGATAGCATATCGGCCGTCGGCCAGCCAGGGCATGCTGCGCCCCCTTGCGAAAAGCGCCCGGATGCCTAGGATCTCCGACGCGCTGCGCTACGTCGCGTGCCTTTGCGTACTGACAAGCGCATTCTCCGGCTGCATGGGACTTCCACAACCAAGCTCGGTTACGCCGACGCAGCCGGCGATCGTCGCGCACAATGCTGCGTCGAACGACCTCTTATACCTGGCCCACAAAGACAGCATTGAGGTCTACACGTACCCCGACGGAATCTACGAAGATACGCTCAAAGCGCCCGCCTCGATCCATTCGATGTGTTCGGATTCCAAAGGCGACGTGTACCTCGCGGCGATGTCGCAACACAAGGGTATCTCGACGGGATACGTCTACGAGTACGCGCATGGCGGGGACTCGCCGATAGCGACGCTCGACGTTCCAAGTCATGAGATCCCGATCGACTGTTCGAGCGACCCCATATCCGGAAATCTCGCCGTCACCAGCTACGACGCCCATAACTTCGCGCCGTTAGTCGAAGTCTACACGAATGCGGGCGGCAAACCGAAGATGTACAAAACTACGGCGCTCGGCGCGAATCCGCAGCCGGCATACGACAACGACGGGAATCTTTTCGTCACCAGCGGCGGCAATGTCGGCGCGATGCTCGCGAAGGGCAAGAAGAGCCTCCAAGAGATTAAACTCGATCGAACGATCGGCGGAGTCGCCCACGCCCAGTGGGACGGAAAGTACTTCGCGCTGCAATCGTTTCAAGCTACGAAGCACCAACTCGAACACGTTCTCGTACGCGTCTTTCGCGTCCAGATCGCCGGCTCCAGCGGGACGATCGTAGGCTTCACCAGTTTTGAGAACTGGCGGCTCAAAGGAGCGGGTCAATCGTGGATCCAGGGCGACACGCTGCTCGCGACACCTCAAAACTACACCCGCTTCTTCAAATACCCCGCGGGCGGAAACCCCTTCAACACGTTAAAGCACGCGCATCCGACCCAAGCGGTGACCGTCAGCCTCGCTCGGTAATGCCGCGTTACTGGCTGTTGAAGACCGAGCCGAGCGCATATTCGTTCGAACAGCTTCGCTCGGACGGTACGACGCCGTGGACCGGCGTCCGTAGCTTTCAAGCGCGGAACAACATGATGGAGATGCGCCTTGGGGACCTGGGGCTCTTCTATCATTCGAGCGTTGCGCAGCCCGCAGCGGTTGGGATCTGCGAGGTCGTTAAGACGGCCTACGCCGACTTCACGCAGTTCGATCGCGCGAGCGGATATTTCGACGGACGTGCCAAGCCGGATAAGCCGATCTGGTTCATGGTCGACGTCGCCTTTAAGGAGGCACTCGAGCACCCCGTGACGCTCGCGCGCATGCGCGCCAATCCCGCTCTCGTGGGGATGCCGCTCTTGCGGCGCGGCCAGCGGCTCTCCGTTCAGCCGGTGATGCCGCACGAATGGAAGATCGTACTCGAACTTTCGAAAAAGCCGGACTAACCGAGCCGTTGCGCCTGCGCTAGGAAGATGCGCTGCGCATCGATCGGCATCTCGCCGGCTCCCGCGGAGCGACGGAGATACGTGCCGTCGCTGCGCAGCTCACGGGTTTTGACGTTATCGGCCAGCAGCACCATCATCGTCTGCGAGGCGAGCGTCTCGGCCATAACCGGATCGAGAACGGGAACCGCCAGCTCGACGCGCCGGTCGAGGTTGCGCCCCATCCAGTCGGCGCTCGCGATGTGCGTCTCCAGCTCGCCGCCGTTCTCGAAGACGAAGATGCGTGAGTGCTCGAGAAAACGTCCGACGATGCTGCGCACCTTGATGTTCTCGCTGACCCCCGGAACGCCGGGCCGCAGCACGCACATCCCGCGAATCAGCAGCTCGATCGGCACGCCAGCCTGCGACGCGCGGTAGAGTGCGCGCACGACGTCGCCTTCGGTGATCGCGTTGATCTTCGCGCGGATTCCGGCCGGGCGGCCGGCGCGCGCGTGCTCGGTCTCGCGATCGATGCGCGCGATCAGTTCGCGATGCAGCGTCACGGGTGCGACCCACAGGTCCTCGTAGTCGGTCACCTTTGAGAAACCGGTCAGCGCGTTGAAGAGCTGCGCGTCGTCGGTACCGAGCTCGGGACGACAAGTGAAGAGGCTTAAGTCCGTGTACAGGCGCGCCGTCTTTTCGTTATAGTTGCCGGTTCCGAAGTGCATGTAGCGCCGAAGGCCGTCTTCGTCTTCGCGCACCACGAGAAGCGTCTTCGCATGCACCTTTTGATTGGCGAATCCGTAGACCACGTGGGCGCCGGCGCGTTCGAGCCGTTTGGCCCACTCGATGTTGTTCTCCTCATCGAATCGCGCCTTGAGCTCGATCACTACGGCGACTTGCTTCTCGTTCTCCGCCGCCGTCAGAAGCGCACGCACGATCGGCGAGTTCTTCCCCGAAGTCCGGTAGAGCGTCGCCTTGATCGCCAAGACTTTCGGATCTTCGGCCGCCTGCTGCAAGAACTGAATCACGGGATCGAACGACTCGTACGGGTGATGCAGCAGGATGTCGCCCTCACGAATCTGGGCGAAGATGTCGGTGACGCCGATCAAACGTTTGGGAATCGCCGGCATGAACGGTTTGTCGCGCAGGTGCTCGTAGCCCGGCAAGTTTGCGATCTGCCAGAGATCGCTCAGCGCCAGCAAGCCGTCGATCTCGTAGCAATCGACGGCCTCGAGCTCGAGCGAGGTGCAGAGTAGATCGCGCATGTAGTCGGGCATGCCGCGCTCGACCTCGAGCCGTACCGGCTCGCCGAACCGCCGCCGTCTTAACTCCGACTCGATCGCGCGCAAAAGATCGTCGGCCTCATCCTCCTGCAGGTCGAGGTCGGCATCGCGCGTGACGCGGAAGAGATACGAATCGCGGACGTGCATTCCCGAGAAGAGCCCATCGAGATGGTGCGAAATCAGATCCTCGAGCAGAACGAAGCGCCGTCCCGCCCCTCCCTCGACGGGGACGAAGCGCGGCAACGTCGGGGGGATCTTAACGCGCGCGAAGTGCAGCTCGACGCCGTCGGCGCCAGCCTCCTCGAGCTCGACCGCCAGCGAGAGCGAGAGATTCGAAATGTACGGGAATGGATGCCCGCTGTCGACGGCGAGGGGTGTCAGCACCGGGAAGACGGTGTCGTCGAAGGTTCGCTCCAAGGCGGCTTGCGTCTCTTCGTCGAGCTCCGAGACGCGCATCAGCTGAATGCCCTCGCGCTCGAGCGCCGGCAACAGCTCGTCGTTGAGCAGCCGCATCTGCAGCGGCAAGGAGGCGCGCAGGCGCTGCGAGATGGCGGCGAGGTGCTCCGTGGGCGTACGGCCATCTTCGGAACGGCGCACGACCTGCGCTTCAATCTGCTGCTTAATCGCGGCAACGCGGATCATGAAGAACTCGTCGAGATTCGTTCCGTAGATCGCGACGAACTTGACCCGCTCGAAGAGCGGATTGCGGGCATCGAGCGCCTCTTCCAAAACGCGGTCGTTGAACTCCAGCCACGACAGCTCGCGGCTGATGTACAACGAGGGATCGTCGAGGCTTGTGCCCGGGATCGTCTGCGAGGCGCGGGGCTTGGTAATCACTTGGTTTGTAGTGCTTAGCGCTCGGGGCCGGGTTTCGCCTTCCAATCGGCTAAAAACGTCTGCGTGGCCGATCTCGGGGCGCACGCCGCCCAACACCTTGCCCTCGCCTTTTACGCGCTCGCGATAGCGGCGACGGTCGGCCTGCCGCTCGGCATCGTCGCCGCGGAGTACGCTTGGCTGCGCGGCGCCGTGCTTTCGCTGGCGGGAGTCGGCCGGACGCTGCCGAGTTTGGCGGTCTTGATGCTGCTGCTCCCGTGGCTGGGCGTGGGCACGACGCCCGCGATCGTCGCGCTCGCGCTTCTGGCGATCCCGCCGCTGGTCATCAGCGTCGACCTCGGCATTCGCGGCGTCTCGCGAAGCGCGCTCGACGCGGCAACCGGTATGGGCATGACCCCACTGCAGCGCTTTGCGCGCGTCGTCGTGCCGCTCGCATTGCCCGTCTCTTTCGTCGGGCTGCGGACCGCGACGACGGAGACGATTGCTAGCGCGACGTTGGCGACCTTCATCGGCGCGGGCGGATTGGGCGATGAGATCGTGCGCGGCCTACAGACGGACGACGCGTCGCTGCTTTTCGCCGCGGCCGCACTGGTCGCGGCGCTCGCTTTAGGCGCCGATCTCGTCTTGACCGCCGCCGGGCGGCTGGTAGCGGAGCGGCAATGAGCCTCTCGCGCGCTCGCGCCTTGGCCGTTCTTGCCGCCGCGCCGATACTCGCGCGCTGTGAGTTCGATCGAGCGCAGGTTCGCGTCGGCTCTAAGAACTTCACCGAGTCGTTTCTCATCGCCGAGATCTACGCGCAGGCTTTGGAGCGAGCGGGCCTACGGGTCGGCAGGCTATTCAATCTTGGATCGACGCAGATTGCGATGGCCGCGATGGAGCGGGGCAACATTGATTGCTATCCGGAGTACACCGGCACGGCACTTATCAACGTGCTCCACGACGCGCCCATAGCCGATCCGCGAACGGCTTACCAAGTCGTCGCGCGCTCCTTCGAGGAACGGTACGGCATCGTCTGGCTCGATCCGTCGCCGATGAACGATTCGCAGGGGTTGGCAACGACGCGCGCGATCGCGGCGGCGCAGCGGCTCGCGACGCTCTCCGACGTCGCTGCGGCCGCGCCGCGTCTGCGCTTGGCGACGATTCAGGAGTTTCTCGCACGCCCCGACGGCCTACCCGGACTGCAGCGCTTCTACGGCGGCTTCCAGTTTCGGGAAGTCCGAACGTACGACATCGCGCTCAAGTACCGCGCGCTGCTCGAGAACAAGGCCGACGTTGCCACCGCCTTCACGACCGACGGTGCGATCGATACCGACGATCTCGTCATCCTGCGCGACGACAAGCATTTTTGGCCGGCCTATAATATCGCGCCGCTAATTCGCAAGCCCGCCCTGCAAGCACGTCCGGCGATCGCTCGCATTCTCAACGCGGTGTCGTCAGCCATCACCGATCGAAAGGCACGCGCGATGAATGCCGCGATCGAAGGCTCGCAACAGGATCCGGCCGACGTCGCCGCCGCGTTTCTGAGATCGTTCGACGTACCAGGCGGACCGCACGCGTGAATCCCGCATCGATCGTTTTTGAAGACGTCCGCGTTCGCTATCCGGGCGCGGAGCGCAACGCCGTCGACGGCGTATCGTTCCAGATCGCAGGCGGCGAGCTCGTCGTGCTGCTCGGACCATCAGGCTGCGGAAAATCAACGCTCCTGCGCACCGTCAACCGGCTCGTTCCGCTCGATCAGGGACGCGTCATCGTAGACGGCAGCAGCGTCGGCGAGCTCGATCCCGTCGAGCTGCGGCGCGGCATCGGATACGTGATTCAAGCCATCGGGCTGTTCGCGCACATGGATGTCGCACAGAACATCGCCGTCGTGCCTTCCTTGCAGGGATGGAGGCGGCCCGAGATCGCGCTTCGCGTGGACGAGCTGCTCCAACTCGTGGGGCTATCGCCGGCGACCTATCGCCGAAGGCGGCCGAGCAGGCT